>NZ_JBQFYU010000009.1:0-209363 GCF_056541705.1 Ruegeria sp. AG1
AGCCCAAAAATCGATCTCAGACAGGCGCGAAGGATTGAAATCAAGCGCGAAAAACGCCATACGGAAACCGCTCAGATTGTCACTCTGATCCCCAGGCGTCGCATCAACGGGCGTCTCGACCGGAGCGTCGTCCACCGGGGCCTCTGCCACGGGGTCTTCAACCGGAGACGACGTGCCGTCCTGGGGATAGGTGACATGATCTCCGGTCAACACGGTGCGTGCGCCGCCTGTGTCAGGGCCAGCCCACTCGAGCATCAGGGTCGCATCGCCATAGGCCTCGAAGTAGAGCGCCTCAAGGCTATGGGTGCCCGCCGACAACTCGATCGTGGCGGTCTGCTGCACAGTCGCGTGCAGCCCGTCATTGTCAATCAGGTCCTGGCCATTGAGCCGCAGGCGGGAGCCGTCATCGGAAAGCAAGTAGAATGTGTAGCGCCCCGCCTGCTCAATGTGCAGATCCGTCGTGGCGCGTACCGCAAAGACATCATCAGGGCCGCCTTCCCAGATCTGTCTGCTGCCATCATAGTTCAGAGCATCACTGCGCGCCGTGGCGTCCGCCGCAGCCCAAAAATCGATCTCAGACAGGCGCGAAGGATTGAAATCAAGCGCGAAAAACGCCATACGGAAACCGCTCAGATTGTCACTCTGATCCCCAGGCGTCGCATCAACGGGGTCATTTGAAACGGAAGATAAGAGGCCATCGTTCGTAGGTTCGAGGGCTTCAGAAGCTTCTGTTTCCGAAGCTGTGGTGGAACTGCCCATTCCAGCGTAAGCTGCCAGTTGCGGAAACGGGGGAAGAAGAGATTTAGGCATATGGTGTCCAATGACTATGTCAGAGCGAGTGGCACGATTCCGAGTTGCTTACAGGCAGCACATTTAAAGTAGTAAGAACCGTTGGGAACAAACTCGTTACAATCCTATCGGCAACATGGTTTTTGTTTACAACCAGTTGGTCATTTTCGGGCCTTGTTTGTGTTTTTTTTGCGAAAGGCCCCAAAGACGGAGCCCAGCTTTGTGAGTGGTGATACGAATCTCCCTAGCACGTGAGATTCAAACATTCTTCACCGACTAGGCGTTCTGCGTTTAGGTAGGCAGCATTCTGCTGATCAGTGCAAATCTACAGGCATTTAACAGCCACCCGGGACGGGAGCGCCCCTATTGGCCCGTCCTCATTCATCGAGAAGACTTGGGCCTCTCCCCATCTAAGTGTAATGTCGGGCACGGCGCATTGACAAAAAAACAATTGCACCGAAAACCGTCGCCTTTTTAGTTCAGTAGCTACACTACGCCAACATTCAAACTGGGCCACTTCTGAGTAGTCCGATCCAGCCTTATTTATATACCCAAGCCTTTGATAAAGCGAAGGTTATTATAGTTGTTATGCCGGTAACAATCACTTGCGCAACTACAAGTTGGAAATTGAGTGCATCTACCAAGGCGCTCATCAAAATCGAGTTCACCAGTAAAGCGATGCCATGCATGATTAAGTATCGCGCCAATTGTTGATGCGATAGGCGTTGAACTTGAAATGTAAAGAGTGCCTGAGCTAGAAAATTGAAGGCCATCGAGATGACATAGCACGCGGCCGCCAATAGCATGATTGAGTGAATAAACGGCTCAAGGATGATCAAAAGAGTGAAGTAAAGGCCGGTTGAAAACAGCCCAATCAGCACAAAACGCAGCATTTGATTCCGGGTTTCGGTCACGATTGCCTCTTGTAAACAATCAAGCTGCTATTCTCGAAAACCACTACATGACCAGTCGAAATATGTGTTGAGAGGCGATTCAGAATCGGTCGATCCGTATCAGAATTGGACGCATCCAAAGATGATTTCTGCATGATCACAAAGGCTGGCGGGTTGTTCAACAGCCCGAAATCCACCTCAGCCATCCAGGCATCGAAATGTGCAAAACTGGGGTCGATCTGGTCCGCTGCGGGCGTGAAGTAGCGATATGCGGGCAGGCGTTCTGCTCGATATGGTAACTCATATTGTGTGCCATAGACGGCTACGGTCTCATCCTCGGTGCTGCCCTCTGAGATCAATGCAACAATTTCTCGCCGTTCAGTCTCCGTGAGTCCGAAGCCTTCAGTCGGCCATATACCCCCTGCGACAAGCAAACGGATGTTGTTTTCGAAGTTGTGCAACTTGCTGGCCGTCCCGGCAACCGCTAACAAGCCAAATAACACAAGCGCCACGAGAGAGGCTGTTCGCGTTACCCCGGACGAGCCCGTCAGACGTAGGTTGTTGATGCTGTCGAGTGCTACTGCGGCTAGCAGGGTGAGGACGGTAAGAGCACCACCTAGATGGTATCCAAAGTGTTTGTTTTGGACCGTGAAGGACACGGCCAGCGTCGCGGCAATCCCAAGTACAAGGATCAGTGCGTAGCCAAAACGGTCGCGCCAAGCCCAAAATAAGAATCCCATTAAGCCAAGAAGACTTATCCAGTGCCAAGAGCGGAGGAAAAGCGTTTGCAGTGTAACGCGCCAATCTTGCGGTGCCGACCCTACATAGATCGATAGTGCGAATTCGAAACTCTGTTGGTACCAATCAATTAAATTTCCCATAAGAAACGCAACGAAAGCGGCGGTAAACAGACCGAATGCACAACCCGTCCCAAATCCTAATGCCCGCACTCCCGGGGATAACAGCCGTTTTTGATGTGCTTTGAGTGGTAGAGCCTCCAGCAGTATCAGACCTGCGATAAAGCTTAAAAAGGTCGGCCGGATCAGCACGGCCGCAGACACGCAAACACCGGCTAAAATTACAGCAATCCATTCCCGGCGCTGTCCTGGCATGGCCAGGGCACAGGCTAAGATCAAAAACCCCGTCGCAATAATGTCACGCTGCCCGGCCATCCAAGAGCCGGAGCTGATATATAAAGGCGGGTAAAGAAATAGAAATATAGTAGGCGCCAAGCGCCAATCGGAGCGTGAAAGCAATACAGCGCCGCCCAAGGTGAAGAAAGTCATAAGTAGAAAATCTGTGAGCCGCCAAGTCCACGCATGAACGCCAAAAATCCGCAAACCTATTTCGTGCAACCACATCGCGCCGGGCCAATTCATATCAAAGCTTCCTGAGTAAACTGGCTGCCCCCTGGTAGCGATGTAGGCCATCCAATCGAACTGTGATTGATCCGGTGATGGGGGCACTGTCATGTAAATGATTGCCAAAACAGGCATTAAAGCCAGCCAAGGCAATATAACCTGTGCTTTCAAAAACTGAAGAGAACCCTGAAGTGTCTCATTTTCCAAAGCTATGGTTCTCCATCTCAGATTTTGTTTGTTCGATGCCCTGGCGCAAAGAGGTTGGAATGAAGCCAGATGGCAGAACTGAAGCTCTAAAGGTATTGTTCAAAGCATTGTCGGGGTTTGCTTCGATTTTCAGGTAGATAGGAGTTCCGACAACCTCCTCAACTGTTTTGATTATTTCGAATATTGACGCAGGGCGTCCAGACGCAAGTATTACCTTCTCAATATTTGGGGCTTGAAATGATACATTGAGCACTTTTTGCGAAACATAGCGACCGATATCAGGAGCAAAGATGAAATCTCGCTGTGTGCTCAGGGCACCAAAAATGACGGCATCACGATTTTGGATCGCGGCAGATATAAGAGCTGACACCAGCCCAAACCGACCATGTGACGTATAGCCGAAAACACTGCTTGGCCGAACAATAAGCCGACGCCCTAAACCCACATCTTCAAGCAACGCGATTTCCTGTTTTAACTTTCCATGCCCATAAGCCCTGATCGGCTCAGGAATAGTATCCTTGTCGCACGCAATCTGACCTTCAAATAGCCCACCCGCCGAACTGATGTGAATAAAGCTGCTGGAAATGACCTCATTGTTCAGTGCCAATTTTCGCGCAAGAGTTCGGACGCCACAAAATGCCTGATACTCTAAAGACATGTCTTCTTCGGAAGAACCAAATCCGCTTCGACCAGCTGCCCAAATAGTAGTTATGCGCGACGGTGGCTGCCGATCAATGAAGGCATTGAAAACCGCTTCGACCGCCCGTGTCTGTGCGCCTGTTGGGTTTGGCCAAGTCCAATTCAAAGACCGCGTATGCGAAGGATGGCCGCTGTATCTTAGGGCTTTGACAATGGAAGCACCTATCAAACCAGACCCATAAACCGTCACTATCTGTGGCTTGGTCGTTGCGGTACCTTCAAAACCAAGAAAAAGCACTGACGCCACCGTTTGCCAAGTTCCTATTCCTTCTAGTTCCTGATACGCCTCGATGAAATTTACGGGCGCGACCGCATTGGCATATAACCATCAATGTCGTGCACTGTCTCGTGTCCCGCATTCTCCAAGAACGACCGCATTGCTTCTCAAATATCACGCGAAATCCCAACAAAAGTGGCTGAGTCGCCGAAAACAACAAGAGACGGTCGTATTTCCTTAGTGGCATTCACTTCGTCTTCGGGCGGTATTCCCAACGCCTTGGTATGCAACGGATTCAAATGGTGAGGACAAAACGCAAAGCGCGTCATTTATATGCTGCGTGCTTCCCCCTCTATTCGTTCCATTTACAACCTCATCCGCTTCCTGTCGTGTGATCTTTCGCATTTCAAGCTTGCTACCTAAGCAAAGAAACGGGACTCCTTAGCCTTTGGGATTCGATCCCTGCATTCACTATGCTGGTTTTCGAGCCACTCAAGGATGGCGCCATCTGACGAGCGGTCAATGACAAAGAAGGTTGGACGACCGTGGGCTTTAAGAACGAGCGTGGAAAGATACTGCATGCAAATTCCGAGCATGGCTGAGATTAGACCCGCTGATGCGCATACGGCAACGAACAAGGATGTCCAACCTTGCACGCCGATAGCGTCGGGACTGATCATTCTAACGATCATAAAATAGATGCCCGCTATGATCGACAACATAAATAGGATGAATCCCATCCACAGACCGATGGACAAGAATCTCAATTGACTTGAAAATAGCATTTTCTGAGCGTGTCTAATAAGTTTGCTAAGACTGTAGCCGCTTTTCCCTGTGGACGAGAAGCGTTCGTCGTGCATAGGCATCTCGAAAGCAGAGATACTCTGTGTGAACCATGTCAACGCAATATCGAAATAGGTATTGTGTGTGCAAACGCTAGCGGTTGCCCGGGCAATGGAGCCCCGCATGAGGCGAAAACTGTTTACGAGGCGTAGACTAGGCGTTCCTGTTAGCCATTCCATGAGCCGCTTGAAGATGCGTGATGAATCGTCTCTCCATGCCTTGGCATGAACGGCTTTCTTTTCTGGTCTAGCATAGACGACGTCATTATTGTGTCGAACTGCTTTACTGAGCATTTCTTCAATTCGATTTGGTGGGTGCTGTAGGTCTTCGTCCAATGTGACGACCCAATCGCCAGATGAATGAAGAATTCCTGCAATTGTCGCAGCGTGTTGTCCAAAATTTCGTGAAAGGTGGATAGTCGTAACCCACACATACTCATTTGCCAAAGAGTCGGCCAAACGTGGAGATTCATCAATCGCAGCATCATCCACAAGAATAAGTTCCACCAAATTGATAGGCGCTTCGCTCGACTCCCACGCGGACCTAAGAGACTGCACTTCTTCGACAAGCTTCTTGAGATATTTCTCTCCTGAATACACCGGTACAATAACACTAATGCTCGTCATGTTGAAACGCCTGGTAGCTTTCGACTTTATATATACGGTTAACACTATCGGTCGTTTTTGTTTCGCTCAATCCCCGCAAGTGCGATCAAGCTGTCAGCTGTTCTAAAAAAAACACCTGAGAATTTGCCACGTTTTGTCATCTTGGAATAGGGCCACTTAATTAGGCTCACGTTTTGACCACTGATCACCAACTCAACGCGCAGGCCGACGCATTGACAGAAGCAGATTCAAAGCGTTCATTCTCTTATAGGATAAGAGTTCCGTCGCAATTTCTTTTGGCGTTAAAAGGGGTTAGGCTAAAAAACCGATGAGCTAGCACATGAACAGGGTCAACACCAGATTCTGCCATCAATCCTACCTTATCCCGACATGAAAAATTTCATTGAGAACAGAAGATAGCAGCTTACAAAGTCAGCGCATGAGCTGTTAGAACTTCACCTTAACTGACAGATATGAGAAAAACTAGCAACAGAGCCCAAAATATTTGAATCCGTCAAACCATTTCGTCTTGGCTTTGTGCACCGCTCCATCAATGCACTGCAGCCCATGAATCATCAGCACCGTTTTAGGGGCGCCAAGCGAACTCTCTGCCAATAGAAAGAAATGCCAATGGGCTCGTCGCCCGACCGACACCGTCTTCGTCTCGAACGCGGTAGTTAAAGCCGGCATTAAGGATCCACTCGGACTCAAGCTCATAACTGTAAACGGCATTCAAATCTGTTCGCGCAACGCGCGGGTCAACGATCGTATCATCGGTCAGGACATGGGTCGCGGAAAAACCAAGACGGGAATACGGGCCAAGACCCAAAATATAGACGACATCCAGGATGTACTCATCCCGAAAAACGTCATCATCTGTAATAACAACACTTCGGTCGAAAATGATCCGGAGTTCGTTTTCCCCAAAGACTTGAGCATAGCTTAACGATCCAATTGGTTCAGTCTTGCCATCATTTGTGTGCGCAACACCCAGGCTTGCCGAGAAGTCCCCGTCAAGAACCGACATGCTGCGGCCGATCCTCAAAGTATTGAGGCGTCCGGCTGTTGCGAGCTCTGTTGCCAAATCAAGTGTCGCCGAGCCGTTCGACACATCATGTTCGATACCGAAACTGCCAATCGGGCCGGCGGTAAGCGTATCACCCTCAATATCGCGCCGATCGTCAATGTCGGTATACCCAAAGGCAAAATTGAAGCGGGTGCGTGACGAGAGTTCGTGTGACAGTCCAAGCGTTATGTCCTTGGTAGTCCTATGCCGTTGATCCGGATCATCTTCTTCAAACCGCTCTACGCTAACATCAACGGTAGCGGTGGTTATTGGAGATAAAATGAAACTGGCTCCCGCACCTGCACTGAGGGTACTGTTGTCAGAAAGCGTTGGGCTTGTCTGATCAGTATATCTGAGTTCCCTTGCATCGACGCGGAAATAATAACCTACCAAATCCCGTCGACCAAAGTCCATTTGGAAAGCCAAATTGTATTCCCTACGCGTTCCGTCGCCAGTAAGGTCAGGAAAATCGGACGGAATTCGGAGCACACCATCGTCATCTATGAAAGTTCGCAAAGATCGCGAAAACCCGATATCGTAACTTGAGAAATCGGCATTCAGATCCAGACCAGCATTGGCGCCGTCACGATTGTAGCCGAAGTCAAAAATAGAGTCGCCGATATCGAATTCACTGCCTCTGTCCGGCAAATCAGACCAGCGCAAAGCAGTAGTGGCATCTAGGCTCAGGCTTTGGATCGGGGTTTCACTGGACAATCCAAAAGACAAAATCGTTGAAGCGATTGCTCCATTGCCCTGTTCAGGAACGTCAAGAGTCAGGTTTTCTCCGGCTTCTATTCGTTGGGCTAGTCCCAGTGTCATTTGAGGGCCGCCTGGATCTAGATCCACACCTTGAGCTTCAGCACGATTTTTAGGGTTTATAGCAAGACAAACCACACCCAAAACCGCTGTTAGAAGATAGAGTTTACGTTTCACTGCCCCGCCTCTTTTCGGGGTTATTCGAACAGGCGCCGTTCAGGGATTACAATCACGTCACCATCGGCCAGCTGTGTCGCCCCCCCAGTACCCGTACCGTCCAACATTGCATCATAGTTGAACTGGTACACGGTCTCTTTACCTGATTTGTCTGTACGGCGCAGCATTATCCGTTTTGTGGCGGCAAATCTAGAAAACCCACCCATCTCGCCGAAAAATTGCAAAAGTGTTGTGCCTCGTTCCGGTGTATGTCGCCCAGGTGATCCGGCTTCGCCGATTACGAACACATCAATTGTTCTGCGGAGCGGTTCTCGCGGTTCGTTGAGCGTGTCGAGCGATACAAAAACATTCGGCTCGAAGGCGAAGTTGGGAGCCAGCAGCCGCGCCAATTCCTCGCCAACCTGTTCTACGCTTCGACCCCCGGCTCGCAGCGTACCTGCTAGCGGTACGTTGATGCGACCGTCCGGACGCACTAGAACTTCACGGTTCAGACTTTGATCTTCCAGCACTTCTATACGCAGCGTATCACCTGATTGAATGCGATAACCTTGCGCCATGACTGGTAGTGCCAGCGTTCCGATCACGACTGCAGCGAGCAGCACGACAATAGACTTCATATTCAAACTCTTCCGTTTTGCCTTGAGCTCTTCTCGACGATCTGCCGGATACTCAGTGACCTAGTTGCCGTTTCATTTTGACCCATTTTTGATGAGAATTGCACGATTTCTTCCAAATCAAAACACATTTGCCGTTACTTGGTGTGGTTTTTGTAACGACGAAAGATGGTTCTTTTGCAAAGTTTTCGTTTTTTTGGAAGCCAGCTTTTGCGTCAATAGACTAGGACGCCTGTTCCGCACGCTTTGGAAACGGTCAGAAGGCCAGCATGAATTGACCATTGCGGATCTTGGGCGCGACGTCGAAACCAGAAAGAGTTGTAGACGCAGTTTCTAAGCGTTAAGCCAAGCATCGTTCAGGTTCATCTTTTAAAAATCATGCGATCTTGTTCCGCGATGTTAGTTAGATAACTCGACTTCAACATCTCGATCTGCAGCGTGCAACCAAAACCTTTGAGCATCTCGTTTGTTGCCTTGTTACCAGCCGTATTCGCAGATGCTTTAATCGCAATCGATTTGATTCAACGTTTTGAAAGCATGAAACCGAGCGTTTTGCCATGTTCGTCGAGCGCCCGATAAAGATAGGCCCAAACATCTCCAACCTTGATGCACGTGTCGTCGACCCGCCAATAGCGGTCAAACGAACCCTTGCGCGAGCTATGTCCGCAGGTGCGCTGGCGTATTCTGTAACTCAGTGGTTCATCGTAGTGAAATCCACCACGACGCCACGCTCGGCCATGATTTCTTAAGGTTCTTTCGCAATCTTCGTTCCCACCGATTAGGTCGCATGCATTTCCAGTAACGCATGCCAGAAAGTGACAGGAGCGGACTGTGAAAATCGCACGTAGCGCGCGCGTTTTCTCAGTGAAGTGATCTTACACGCTGTTTTCTTCTATCTCTGGTAAGCGGTGTCATACCGAGATCTGGAAGAAATCATAGCAGAACGCCGCGTTGACCTGGATCATTCGGTGATGAACCATTGGGTAAATCGATATTCCGGCCTCATTGCTGAAGTAACGCAGTATAGAAAGCGTGAAGAAGATCGTTAGCAGCGCATGGACAAGGCATACATTGCGGTGAAGGGTGAGTAGTTTTACTCTAAGCAGGCCATCGACAAAACGGCAAAATCCTGGACTTCATACTATCGAAATACGGGAAAAGACGTGTCGCCACGAACTTTTACCCGCGCGCTCGAAGTAAATGGACTACCACGGAAGATTTTTATCGACAAAAGCTGGACATACACTGCTGGCACAAGGCTATAGACAAGATGCTGAAAGGCTTTGGTTGCCTGATCCCGATTGAGTTGGTCAGGCTAAATAGCACTGGTGAACAGGACCATATTTTCGTCAAAAGTTGGATCAGGCTCCTGCTGGGGTTCAGAACTTTCATTTCGGCCATATCAATCTTAGCAAGCATAGAATTGGTCAACATGATCTGCAAAGGTCAAATTGCAGCCGAATTCCGTCAGTTTCAGCGGTTCGCGTAACTGGCAGGCTAAACTGCTCACCAACTCGTTAGTGCCGCCACTTAAAACATTTGCGACAGGACTCTTTGGCGCGAGGTCAACAATTGTGAGTACGCAATGACCTGGGCGCGGACTAAGCCGAGGATCGACTATTTCGCTCGGACACCGCCTTGTATTCTGGAAGTTTCGACAGGGCAGACTTCAAGGCGTCGCCCCAACCTTCAGATATCGTTCGAAAGTACTGATCGTCACTCTCAAACCTGGACCGCGTACCAGCCTCAAGGCTGTCTTCATCGTAAAGCAGTAGATCCAGCGGCGCCCCAACAGACAAGTTAGCCTTGATCGTTGAATCGAAACTGACGAGCAAGAGTTTCACGGTCTCCGGAAAACTCATTTCGGGATCGTAGGCACGCACCAGAATTGGGCGGCCGTATTTTGTCTCTCCGATCTGAAAGAATGGGGTGTCGTCGCCCGCCTCGATAAAGTTGCCTTCTGGGTAGATCAGGAACAATCGAGACGGCCCGCCCTTAATCTGCCCACCCAGAATGAGCGTTGCGTGAAAGGCGCTGTCAGCTTGTTGCCCAGACCGGGCATGCTCTTCGATGACATCGTTCAGCGTAGCCGCGACCAGTTGCGCGACCTGAAACATTGTCGGCGCTTCCAGGATCGAGGGAGAACGATCTTCCGGCGCTTTTGTGCGCTCCTCAAGCAGGCTTACTGTGGCCTGAGTGGTCGCCAGATTGCCGGCGGTCAGCAGAGTGATCGACCGCTCACCTTCCACTGTCCAATTGAACATCTTGTTGAAGGTCGAAATATTGTCGACGCCGGCATTCGTGCGCGTATCGGACATGAACACCAGTCCGCGGTTCAGCCGCATGCCCACAGCATAGGTCATTAAGTTCTCCGTTACTGCTGTGCGACTTGCAACTGTACTGTCAATTGCTCGCCCGCTGTCCCAATTCTGTTCCCTATTACCGGCGCAGCTTGGGCATAGTCCAGACCGGTTGCGACGCGTACATAACGATGATCAGGCGAAATTCCGTTGGAGACGTCAAATCCCACCCATCCGAGCCCGTCCAAATGCACTTCGGCCCAGGCATGGGTCGCGTCCTGTAGCTCCGTTTCGTTCATCATCAGGTAACCTGAAACATAGCGCGCAGGCATTCCGATCTGCCGAGCGCAGGTAATAAAAATATGCGCATGGTCCTGGCACACGCCGCACCCCGCTGCGAGGGCCTCTTCAGCGCTCCAACCTGGGTGCGAACTTCCCACTTCATAGGTGACCCGAGATCGAATTTTTTCGGACAAGGCGTGCATCTGCTGAAGCGGCTCGCCTTCGGGCAGCGCGCCGATCACATCAGCAACCCCTTTTCCTGGCGTTGTCTGAGGCGTGCTCCGTTTGAAAAGCCATAGCGGTGTCGACCCTTCGTGGCGTCCCAGGACACCATGTGTGTCTTCCACCTCCACAACGCCTTCGGATATCAAAGAAATGCTTTGGGTATTTGCTTCGAAACTGATCAATTCCACAGTGTTTCGGTGGTAGTCTTCAAAGCTCAGCTCTTTGATCCCTCCGATGACTTCGGTGCTCCAGCTTTCAATGGTCTGGTTGCGAAATGACTTTGGCGTTTTCCTAAGCTGCTGCAGTCCAAAGGGGACCGGCGCGTCGAAATCGTATCGTGTCTTATGGCGAATATGGAGTTTCATGGGCTACTCATAGAACCGGTAGTCAATCTCGATCTGACGACTTAAGCTGCCGAGATCTTTCAGAAAATCCTGAATGTATTCATGCAGCCCCAACTCAAAGATATCGGATATTTTCCGGTCCAGATATTTCTCGTACAGTGCATTTGATGCGGCGCATGACGGCCCCGCAAAGCCATAGTCTTTCTTCAGGTAGGACAGGTTTTCTTGAATCTTTCTACAACAAAAGTGAAGACTGCGGGGCATCCGCTCATCCAAGATCAAAAACTCAGCAATGTCAGACGGTCTTGTTTTCTGACCGTGTGTCATCCGATAGCCGCCACCAGCACCGACGGAACGAAGGATGCTTTCCCACTGGATGTTGTCCAGGGACGAGCCGACTGAGAACGCCGTGGGCAATAGAACGTAGTACTTCACGTCCAAGATGCGCCCCGTGTTGTCGGCCCGTTCGACAAAAGTGCCGATGCGAGTGAAATCGAAGATATCATTGCGCAGCATGGTACCCAAAGTGGCGCCACGGACCAGTGCGGCCTGGTGACGAATAAGCTCCAACATGGCGGGCAAATCGCGCTCATTCACACGGCGCTTCATCGCCTCGTCAATTTGCATCCAACTTGCGTTCACCGCGCTCCAAACATCGTGGGTAAGTGCGGTTCGAACAAGGCGTGCGTTGTTCCTTGCCTGTTTGATGACCGACTTGATCGAGGATGGGTTGTCGGCATCGCGCAACACCCAATCCACAGCGTTGTCTTTTGAAATGTCATCGTACTTGGCGTGGTATCCATCCAAAACGCCAGCCGTTTTCAGTACAGAGCCCCATTCTTCGGCAGAGTTCTTGGAACGGGTCAACGCCATCCTCTGACCTGTTTCAAGCAGCCTCGCCGTGTTTTCCGCCCGTTCGAGGTAGCGGGACATCCAGAACAACCCGCCAGCAGTTTTTCCCAGCATGGTCAGTCCTCCAGAACCCAGGTGTCTTTGGTCCCGCCGCCCTGACTTGAGTTCACGACGAGCGACCCTTTCTTCAGCGCCACGCGTGTCAAACCGCCGGGTGTGATATTAACCCCATCTGGAGACACCAAAACAAAGGGGCGCAGATCAACGTGCCTGGGTGCGAGCCCCGAGCGCGCGAAAATTGGAACCGTTGAAAGCGACAGAGTCGGCTGAGCTATATAGTTCCCGGGTCTCTTCTTCAGCTTTTCACGGAAAGCTGAAATCTCTTTCTTGCTGGCCGTAGGCCCAATCAACATACCGTAACCGCCAGACCCATGTACTTCCTTGACCACGAGGTCGGACAGGTTGTCCAGCACGTAGGACAGAGACTCTGGATCGCTGCAACGCCAGGTGGGTACATTTTGAAGCAGGGGCTTTTCACCGGTATAGAATTCAACGATTTCAGGCATGTACGAGTAAATTGCCTTGTCATCCGCGATACCTGTGCCCGGAGCATTCGCAATAGTGATGCCCCCTGCGCGGTATACATCCAGAATGCCGGGAACGCCCAAGGCGCTGTCAGGGTTGAAATTCAGCGGATCTAAGAAATCGTCATCGACCCGTCGATACAGAACGTCGATAGGCTTGTAGCCCCGGGTGGTACGCATACAAACACGTCCGTCGACGACCCGCAGGTCGTGCCCTTCGACCAATTCCACGGCCATCTGGTCCGCAAGAAACGCGTGTTCGTAATAGGCTGAGTTGTAGATACCGGGTGTCAAAACCGCGACCGTGGGTTCTCCCTCTGCACAGGCCGGTGCGCAGGCTGCAAGAGATCGCCTCAAATTTCGCGGGTAGTCGGAAACATTTCGAACATTTGTGGCACTGAAGAGCTCGGGGAACATCTTTAGCATCGTTTCCCGGTTCTCCAGCATATAGCTGACGCCGGATGGCGTGCGCGCGTTGTCCTCAAGCACAAAGAACTCATCTGGTCCGGTTCGCACCAGGTCAACACCGACGATATGCGTATAAACCTGACCGGGCGGCGAGACACCGAGCATCTGCGGCAGGAACGCTTCGTTTCCGGCGATCATCTCGGCCGGTACACGTCCGGCCCTTACGATTTCTTGGCGGTGATAGATGTCGTGAAGAAAGGCATTGATTGCCCGCACCCTTTGTTCGATGCCGCGTTCGAGCCGCTGCCACTCTCGTGCGGAAATGACGCGCGGCACGATATCAAACGGTATCAACCGTTCCTCTGCTTCGGCTTTGCCATAAACGTTAAAGGTAATACCCGTCAGCCTGAAGACTTCTTCAGCTTCGCGCTGTTTGGCTCTTAGCCGTGATACATCTTCCGCATCAAACCAACGACCGATCTCTTCGTATGGACCTCTAAGCGATCCATCACTGTTGAACATTTCATCAAAATACTCACTCATGCGAGAAGTTTGACGATCAATTCGGGGTTTTCAAGTTATTCGATCCTTTTTGATGAGCGCTTCGGAAGGAAACGCCTTTTTTTCGAGCTAATTGTTACATCCAATAAGCTGCACAATCCTGCTGATGTTTTCGGTTTAGATACAAATGACGTAAAATGTAAAGTGATTGTCTCAGTGGTTGAGAACGGAAGCACTTCTGGTTTTGGGTTCTTTCCTGACCTCAGATGCAGGCCAGAATTGGACCAGCGGGATCCGTCCACATTCTCGCTGACGTCGCACTACCGACGTTGACCGCGGGACTTCACCGCTGGGGTGTGAGCTTTCGAAGCTGCCATCCGTTGCTGGCGCGAAATCAGAAACATGACGAACTAAAAGTCCACGGGCACCACGGACATTTTTACCTGCGCTCAGCAAGGTGAAATTCCACGCTCAAGAGGTCCATTTGGATACGACCGCCCATCCCGATACGTTGTTCCCACGGCAGCCAGTAGGCAAGACTTGCCGCGCTGCAAAAGATGTACAAGATTGTGATTTGGGCGAAGTGCGACAAGAGCATCCCGCCAGAAAGTCTTCCTGAGCGAGACCCGATACATTAGCAAGCGCGCATAGGGGCTTTGCTGGTGGCTTTATCGTATCCGGGGGTGGCGAAAATGACGCGCGGTCGAGATAGGAGTCATCTGGTACCGTAGACATACCACACTCAAAAACGGTGATCCAAATACCAATCTTGTCAGATTGAATTGGGTTGATACTGATTCATTGCCTGTATTTGGTATCCCGCCACTCAACACAGTCTTTTTCTCTACAGATCATTTCGTCCCAAGATCTCCTCAAAAGGGACAACCCAAAAGGACTGGAGGAGACGATTTGTCTGACGACACCTTGCCGATGTGAGGTATGGCTAAGGCATAAATCCTTTCGGCACTCCGAACTTCAATGAATCTACGCTGGTACCTGTCAACGAATGCAGAAAAGCAATCAGGTTTTGAATTTCCACCTCCGTGAGTTGGATTGGAACAATGTCGCTTTTATTGCGTTGACGCTCCATTTCATAGTCGTCCTCCCACACTATGAAATCGGTTTTTTGCAACCATGGCACCTCGGGCAAAGCAGCCATTTCAGGCCTCCAACTGTCTAGGCTTGCCTGTGGGTTCAAGTGATGGCGAATGATGCTTTCAAGATCGGGGAAAGCTCCATTGTGACCGTAGGGCGCGGTCAGGGCAACGTTGCGCAACATAGGGGTGCGGAACCTATAAGCATCCTCTAGACGGTTGCTTTCACCCATGCGGCCGACATCTCGGACGAAGGGATCCCACTGCCGGGTGCGGCCCGGTCCAAAGGGCGGCAAACCCAAGGCATAGAACTTCTGATTTGACATCAGCGGTCCGGCATGGCAGCTGGAGCAGCGGGCTTTGCCGTAGAAAAGCTTCATCCCATCCAATTGGGCCGGTGAAAGGGCATTCGTGTCACCCGCGAGGTAGTGATCAAACGGGCTGTCGGTGCTCCGCCACTCGATCGCCATGAAAGCGGCCAGAGCGTTGGCGACTTGCGTAATCGTGATGTCTTCGGTCGACTCGACCTCATCAAAGGCAGAGACGATGGCCGGGCCATAGCGTGGATCGGTGCGGACGCGTTTCGCCAGAATAGGCCAGCCTTTATCGATCCGATCATGCACCGCGCCAGTGACTTCATTCTCGGCCACATTGCCCGCCATCTCGAATTGTGAGGTCAGGGGAAACAGAGCCTGCGCCGCCAGCAGGGAATTCAGGCCCTCAGGCAGCCACTCCTGCGCTGGGGAATTGAAGCCGTTGCCGTAGACGTCTGAAATACTCAGCCTGCCGTCGTGAAAAACTGTGTGAATCTCCCTCGCCCCAAGATTCCACAGGCCCGGAGAGTTGCGAGGGATGCGTTTGCGTATTCTGTCTGCTCCGGTGCCGGGTGTGCGGTCCAGTCCCAACCCCTGCCCGCCTTCTCCTATGCCCAGTGACAACCCGTCAGAGGTGCCGAAATCCGGGTGGTGGCAATGGGCGCAGCTGATGTTCTGGTTGCCCGACAGGATCGGGTCGTAAAACAGTTGATGACCAACGGCGGCGTGTTCCATATCAAATGGGATAAAGTCATCATCGGTTAGCGGTCGCGGCAAATCCTGTGCCGCAGCGGCCCCAACCCAGAAGAGAGCAACCAACCCATGCGTCAGCTTGTTTTCGCCCTTTGCATATTTGCGTCTCCGGCTCTGGCGGAACTGGAGCAAGCGCGCGATATGATGGAAGCCGGACAGTTTGAAGCCGCGCGACAGGAGCTTCTTCCAGCCGCGCGCTCGGGCAACGCCGAGGCTGAGGAGTTGATCGGCGTGATGTACGGTCTGGGCCTCGGGGTCGAGCAGGACTACGAGCGGGCCTTTGAATGGTATCTGCGCGCCTCGATGAAGGGGCATCCGGGGGCTCAGTCGGGCGTTGGCTGGTACTATGAATTGGGTCTGGGCATGCCTGCGCCCGATCTGGTGCGCGCGTACATGTGGTACACGCTCAGCGCCATTGGAGGCGACCCCGATGCGGCGATCAGCCTTGAAGAAGTGGTCAAGAAAATGTCGCCAGAGCAGATCGAAAGGGCGCATGTGCTGGTCAACGACTACAAAGGGTGGATGTACCCGTTTCGGTAGGGGCCGGGCCGCAAAGCCCGGCCTATGTACTTAGTTCAGATCCGCATCGCGTGAGGCGTTTACATCGGCCTCAGCCGCAGCTACCGCTTCGGTCAGCGCGCCAAAGATCTCATCCCCACGGGCGACATTGGACTGAAACCAGTCATACACCGGGGTTGCGGCCTCTTTGAACGCGGCCTTCTGATCGGGCGTCAGCACGTAGAGGTCTCCGCCACCGGCTACAAAATCCTCATAAGCCTGGATCGACTTGCGCTTCGGCGAAGCAAAGGTGGCCTGTTGCAGCGCATAGAAACCGTCGACCACGACGCGGCGCATATCCTCAGGCATCTCTTGGAACTTGGCGTTATTCATCCACCACAGTGCGCCCATATAGGCGTGGCCGTCCAGCGTGACATATTGCAGACCCGCGTCGGGGAATTTCATGCCCATGATGTCGGTGATGCCGTTCTTGGAGCCTTCGACCACGCCGGTCTGAAAGCTTGTGAACAGTTCCGGCCACGGGATCGGAGTCGGCGACGCGCCCAGAGCTTTAACCAGTTCCTGCGGCAGGTCGGCGACCACTGTGCGGATTTTCAGGCCTTCCATATCGGCAGGCTCAGCAATGCGGCGCTGGGTGTTGGCGAAGTTGCGCCATCCGCCGGTGTTGCCGATAGTCATCAGACGGATCGCGCCGCCCGAGTCCTCCAGTGCCATATTGCGCATGGTGCGGGTGAAATCGCCTGACAGAACATGCTCCGCAATGCGGTCATCGGCCATCAGGTAAGGCAGGTCCAGAACCTGCACGTAAGGAAAGATGCCCGAGGCCCCGCCCGAGGTGGAGATGTAGATATCAATCGTGCCATCGGCCACGCCTTGCAGGCATTCCGCGCCGTTCGAACAAAGTTGGGTGCCGATGAACAGCTCGACCTCAATCGCGCCGTTCGAGGCGGCCTCGACATAGTTCTTGAAGACAATCAGACCATCATAGTCTTCGTCATTTTCGTTCGAGTTTGCGGTGGCGCGCAGCGTGTAGTCGGCGGCTGTGGCGGCCATAGCGGACGCGGCCACGAGCGATGTGGCCACCGCTGCGGTTTTGATGAAATCTCTGAGCATGCGTTTCCTCCCTATGGAACTCAGTTAGTTGGCAAATCCCGTTATCCTCGGGATCGTCATGGATAGTGCGGGGATATAGGTGATCAGGAAGATCACTATGATTTCAACGGCCAGGAACGGCAGGATCGCCTTGGCGATGGTTTCGACCCGCTCGCGCGATACGGCGGCGGCCACGAACAGGACCAAGCCCATTGGCGGTGTGGCGAGGCCGACGGTCAGGTTGACGCTCATGATGATGGCGAAGTGGATCGGGTCGACGCCGAGGCTGGTGAAGATCGGGCCAAGGATCGGACCAAGGATAATGATCGCGGGGCCGGCATCCAGAAACATGCCGACGATGAACAGTAGCAGGTTGATCAGAAACAGCAGGATCAGCGGGTTTTCCGACAGGCTCAGGATCAGCGAGGCCAGTTGTTCCGGCGCATGGCTGAGGCTGACAACCGTCTTGAACGCCATCGCCGCGCCTACCAGCAGAAGGACGACGGCGGAAGTCATGCCTGCGTTGCTGAGAACCTCGGGCACTTCTTTCCACGTCAGCGTGCGCAGGACGAAGAAGCCGATGATGAAGGCGTAGCCCACGGCGACGGCGGCAGCCTCGGTTGGTGTGAAGATACCACCCAGAATACCACCCAGAATGATCACCGGGGTCATCAGCGGGAAAAAGGCTTTCAGGCTGGCCTGACGCCGTTCGGGCCAAGTGTATTTACGACTGGCAACGGGGAAGTCGTAGCGGTCGGCCATGAGTTTGATCATCAGCATCAGGCCAACGCCAACCATCACACCCGGCACGATGCCCGCTAGGAACAGGGCGGCGACGCTTTCACCCATGACGTAGGCGTAGATGATCATGATGCCCGAAGGTGGGATAATCGGTCCGATCACAGAACTCGCCGCCGTGATCGCGGCGGCGAATTTGCGGGTGTAGCCTTGTTTCTCCATCGCCGGGATCAGCATCGACCCAAGCGCCGAAGTGTCCGCCACGGCAGACCCCGAGAGGCCCGCGAAGAGGATCGAACTCAGCACGTTCACATGCGCCAGACCGCCGCGCAGGTGGCCCATCAGGGCCTGGCTGAACTCGACCAAGCGGATGGTGATGCCGCCGCGGTTCATCAGCTCTCCTGCGAGCATGAAGAAGGGGATCGCCATCAGCGGGAAGCTGTCCATCCCGTTATAGACATTCCGATAGAGCAACGTGATGTCGTTGGTCTGTCCGTTCAGCCACAGCAGGATGCCGGGCGCGGCCAAAAGGGCGAAAAAGACCGGCAGGCCGATCAGCAGGAAAATCAGGAAGGTGGGCAGGAACCAGATCAGCATTTATTCGGCCCCCACTGCCGCGTCAGGAATTTCGGGCAACAGGTGGCCCCCGCCCAGCAGAGTGATAAAGGATCGCAGAATCAGCTCGATATTCACCGATATCAGCAGAATGATCCCCACTAGCAACGAGGCCATCATCCAGCTGCGCGGAATGCGGTACCATTCGTCGAACCCGAGTGAGGTAGGAAGGTATAACGCGGCGGTGGCGAACTTGCCGCCAAAGCCAGTGACCTCGGACCAGCCGATATTGACGGCAACCAGCAAGACGGCGAGCGAAATCAGCAGCAGGAACAGGTTCAGTGATTGGCCGATTACGCGCGGCAGAAAACGTTCCAGCATGTCGATGGCCACAAAGCCGCCTCGCCGGAACGCGGTGGGGGCCATAAGCCCGGTCATCCAGAGCATGCAAAACCGCGCGGCCTCATCCGGCCAGGGCAGAGCATTGCCCAGCACATACCGGAAGAAAACTTGGATTAGGATTGCGATCACCATGAGTGCAATCGCAACGACACCAACCGCGCGGCCCAGACGCAGCACGGTTTCGTTCACGAATGCAATCGGCGCAAGCACCGACGCCAGTCCGCTCATGCGGATCCTCCCTTGTTCAGCCGCGGGTATGTCCCGCGGTCGTCAAATCGCGCTTAGTGCTGCGCGAATTGGCCGAGTTTCCCGGCGTAAAAGGTCAGCGCGTCTCCATCCGCCATGCTGGCCTTAAGAACCTTTCCCACCACAATAACGTGATCGCCCGCATCGTGATACGCGTGTTGTTCACATTCGAACCGCGCCAAGCAGTCCGGCAGGATCGGCGTTCCGTTCTCACAGCGCTCATGCTCGATGTCGCGCAGCGCAAAGGCGTCTTTCGAGCAGCCAAAGCACAGCTCGGCCTGTTCCGAGGACAGTACATGCACGCTGAAGTGGCGAGCTTTGTGGAAATACGGGAAGCGGCGCGAGTTGCGGTCGCCCGCCCACATTATCAAGGGCGGGTCCAATGAAAGCGACGAAAAGCTGTTGGCTGTAATGCAGACCGGGCCATCGGCGCTGGCGCAGGTGACGATGGTGACACCGGTCGCAAAGCGCCCGAAGGCGTCGCGCAGAGTCCGGGTATCGTCCTTGTGCGGCACGAAGGTGTGGGTCATGTCCTTTGAGATTGCATTCATCATGGTACCTCATGCCCCAGCGCCGCCTCGTAAAGGCGGTACCAGCTTTCGCGATCCAGTTTGACTTTCAACGCGTCCGAAGCGCGTTTGATCCGATCCAGATTATTGGTGCCCAGAACCGGCAGGATGTTGGCCGGATGGGCTAGCAGGAAGGCCACGGCGACGGCGGCGCGATCCACGCCGAACTCGGCTGCGATTTCATCCGCGACAACGCCCACAGGCGGGTTTCCAGCCATCAACAACCCACCCCCCAGCGGCGACCACGCCATCACTGGATGACCATGCTGCTGGTGAAATGCCAGGTCACCATTGGTGAAGGGGCTGATCTCACCCAGAGACACCTCGATCTGGTTGGTGACCAGTTGGGTTTTCATCGCCGATTGTAGCAGGGACCAATCCCAAGGCCGGAAGTTCGACACGCCGACCGCGCCGACCTTGCCGCTCGCGACGACCTCGTCCAGAGCCGCTCCGGTCTCATGGTGGTCCATCATGGGATCAGGGCGGTGAATCAGAAGCAGATCGATATGGTCAATCGCCATTTCAGACAGCGACGTGTCCACCGATTTCACGATATGCGCGCGTGAGGTGTCATAGTGTTTTACCTTGGCGTTCGCATAGCGGCCACAGGGCGCGACGATGTCGCATTTAGTAACGATCTCCATCCGCTGGCGCAAACCGGGATTGGCGCGCAGGGCATTGCCCAGAACCGCCTCGGCCCCATAGTCGCCATAGATATCGGCCTGATCGAAGGTGGTGATACCCTGATCCAGACAGGCCTGAATCTTGGCTTCGACATGTGCCGCCGATGTGTCTGCGTCGTCGCCCAAGCGCCACATGCCATAGACAAGGCGGCTCATTTCCAGCGAGTCAGAAAGTTTCACACGTTGCATCAGCGACGAACTCCGTTGCCCAGCGGGGTCGCCGGGGTAGTTGCAGGCACGCGCCCATAAGCTTCGGGCAGCGAACAGGTTTTCAGGTTGGGCAGAACACGGCTGCCGAAATGGCGGGCTTCGTCTATGTGAGGGTAGCCTGAGAAAATGAAGGCCCGGATGCCCATCTTCTGATATTCTTCGATCTTGGACATAACCTGATCGGTCGAACCGACCAAAGCGGCTCCGCAGCCCGAACGCGCACGGCCAACGCCGGTCCATAGACCCGGTTCAACATAACCATATGCATCCGCCAGATCGCGGTTCTTGGCCTGATGCGCAACGCCGAGAGAGGTCGAGTCAAGCGCCCGCTCCCGGATTGCACGACCATATTCGTCATCCAGTTTCGAAACGATGTAATCCGCATATTCCTGCGCCTCTGCCTCGGTATCCCGAACGATCATGTGGACACGCAAACCGTAGTCCAGCGTGCGGTTGTAGTTCTCGGCGACCGCATGAACGGCCTTCATCCGCTCGGCAAGTTGGTCCTTGGTTTCGGGCCACATCAGGTAGACGTCACAATGTTCGCCACAGAGGTCCAGCGCAGAAGGAGAATAACCACCGAAATAGAGCAGCGGCCCTCCAACCTGGTATGGCTTGGCCGGGTCAGTGGTCAGGCCTGAGAAGTTATAGACCTCGCCTGCATGATTGATCTCGTCCTGCGTCCAGGCTTGCTTCAGAATCTCTACCACTTCGCGCGAGCGCTGATAGCGGAAGGCGCTATCGGCTTTCTCACCGGGAAAATCGGAGGAGATGATGTTGACCGTAAACCGCCCCTTCAGCATGTGATCCAGCGTCGCAATGGTGCGGGCCAGCATGATCGGTTGCATCTCGCCACAGCGTACAGCAGCCAGCAGGTTGATCCGGTCGGTGATTGGGGCGCAGCCCGCGACAAAACTCAGCGTGTCCTGACCGACCTGATAGGAGGACGGGCATAGGATGTTGCGGAAGCCTTGCGCTTCGGCCTCTTTCACGATGCCGGAACAATGCTCCCAGCTTGACCGCAGGTCGCCATCGGGTACGCCAAGGAACTGGTAATCATCGGAACACAGCGCGGCAAACCACGAAACTTCGGCCGCATCCAGATCGGGGGATGTGATGGGGACGATGCTCATTTGATTCACGCTCCGTACATCTTTGACTTTCCTCTTGCGTAGCAATCGCTTTGATGTAGATCAATAGTGTATCAATTTTTCCTGCGACCGAGTGAAGCGTCGACCGTGTCTGCCTCCAACCGAAACCCAAATGCCCTGCCGGTATATATTCAGATCGCGGAACTCCTGATCCGCGACGTCGCGGCTGGTCGCCTAATCGATGGCGAGCGTTTGCCACCCGAGCGTGAGATGGCGGCGGAGTTGAATGTCTCGGTTGGAACTCTCCGAAAATCGCTCTCGGAGCTAGAAAAAAAGGGGATGTTGGAGCGTATCCAGGGCTCAGGCAATTACATCCGCGAAACCGGCACACAAAATAGCGTTTATGCAATGTTCAGGCTGGAGCTACCGGAAGGGGGCGGCCTGCCACGTGCGGATGTCCTGTCAGTTGACCATCTGAAGAAGCCGGCCAATCTGCCGAAATTCGGGGCTTCTGATGCTGGTTCGCGTGTCCGGCGGATGCGCTACCTGAATGATACAATCATCGCAGTCGAGGAAATTTGGCTCGACGAATCAGCAGGCCTGATCAACCAGAGCCTGCTGTCCGACTCACTCTATCGCTACTATCAGCGCCAATTGGGCTTTTGGATCGCAAGAGCCGAAGACAGAGTCTCGGTCCAACCGCTACCGGACTGGACACCTCCTGACTTCACCAAACCAGCGGGCCAATCGGTAGGCTACATCGAGCGGTTCAGCTGGTCGGAAAACGCCGAACCCGTTGAATTCTCAAAAACATGGTTCGACCCAGATCGGGCCAACTACGTACAACGCTTGAAGTAAAAGGAATCGCACATGACCCGGACCATCAATTACGGGCTGATTGGATGCGGCATGATGGGGCAAGAGCACCTGCACAACATCGGATTGCTGGAAGGCACCAATGTAGCAGCGATCTTTGAGCCCAATTCAGAGATGGCAAATGCCGCCAAGGCAATTGCGCCAAATGCGGCCATGGTGGGTTCCGTACAAGAGCTTCTGGCGATTGAAGAACTGGACTGCGTCGTCATTGTTAGCCCAAACCATCTTCATGTGGACCAGATTTGCGAAATTGCGGAAACACGTCCGCTTCCGCTTTTGGTAGAAAAGCCATTGTTCACCGACCCGAAAGACGTGGCCCGACTCGAGCAGTTGCAGCGCGACTACCCCTGCCCGATTTGGGTTGCGATGGAATACCGGTACATGCCACCAGTTGCTGCTCTGATCGAGAAGGCTCAGGTGACAGGTGGTATAAAAATGTTGTCGATCCGCGAGCATCGTTTTCCGTTCCTGGACAAGGTCGGCCACTGGAACCGATTCAACCGCAATACTGGCGGCACTTTTGTCGAAAAATGCTGCCACTTCTTCGATCTCATGCGGCTGATATTGCAATCCGACCCGATACGCATAACCGCAAGTGGCGGGCAGGCGGTGAACCATTTGGACGAGAGCTATGATGGTCAAACCCCAGATATTCTGGATCACGGCTATGTTCTTGTCGATTTTGCCTCGGGTGCGCGCGCGATGTTGGAACTTTGCATGTTCGCCGAAGGCTCACGCTATCAGGAAGAGATATCAGCCGTCGGACCAGACGCTAAAATCGAAGCGCTGGTTCCAGGACCGGTGCGCTTTTGGCAGGATCACTTGGGCGCCCCTCCGCCTCCGCGCGTAATCGTGAGTCCGCGCAATCCCAAAGGCCCTGTATCAATGGACGTTCCGGTGGACCCAAACATTTTGGCGGCTGGGGATCATAATGGGTCGACCTACTATCAGCACAAAGGTTTCTTCGCCTTGCTTCGTGGCGAAAAAGCTAAGCCGGACGTAAGTTTGAACGACGGCCTCTGGGCGGTCAGGATGGGGCAAGCGGCGCAACGGGCGATAGACACGGGCGAAACGGTGTACATGGTCGATTGAACGGGATAGTCACGTTCTTCTCCTATCATATTCGAACGAACGCCTCCAAAACTGCTTGCGACTTAATACATGCGGCGAAGTTTGCAACAGTACCTGACTGGGTTCTGTTGCAATCGTTTTACAATACCGGAGCCAACATTGCGCTAGGCGCAGTTTTTCTGCAATCTAAGCAAAAGTCCCACAGCCAAAGTTTGCATCGTTTTTTCGGATCATATCGGCAACCTCAATGCCATCCAGTGTGGCAGAAGTCGTTCTGAAGGACTGGAGCCCACACATGTCCCGAACGCATCGGCTTATGAAACAGTGATCCTTCTCTTTAATTTTCTTCAAGCCTTTGCGCCTGATCGTCCGTATTTTAGCCGCACAACCGAAATGCTTCGGGATTCTGTTTACTTCTCGAATGCCCGCTGCATTGCCGCCACGCTTGTCTATGACGATTTTGTTTGGGATCCCGTTTTGACGACGGGGTTTTGCCAAACAACTTAATCGCTGTATGACGATCTCGTCGCTCGGGCGGCTTGAAATCAATTATATTTCCCACTTTTCCGACTGGTCAACTAGATACATCCACTTACCGCGCATATGTGTTTAAGTTTCGTTCATGCGCCAGCAATTCTGAGTTGGACGCTTCAATTATTGCGCATGAGCTGCGGGCATTGGTGAGTATTTCACAACACACCTATTCAATGTGGCGTGTTTAACTCGCACACCACAGTCACCCTCGGGCAACTCTATTTGACAAGGTCGTCGTTTCTACGGCGTCTGAGGGTTGCACCACTCCTGTCGAATAGCATTAGCATGCCGTCTCACGCATTCGCCACGTGGCAGATTGGTTGGAACTGGCGGCTTCGCTGTCTGATCTACAAATCAGACCTGATTTCCGGAAGGGAAGTCAGATCGAACGAAACTGTCCAATGGAGTACAAAAGGGTGGTTTTGGATCCATTTATGACGCAAAGGTCAAATTCGTCTGACGTCTAACAAGAAATGTATAACGTCACTGACTACTGCCTTAAATTGAAATTCAAAACCTCAGGAAATCGGTGAATCTCGTCATTCATTCCTTACCCAAACGTCAAACATCCCTGACCTAAGAATATACAGAGGTCCACTAAACCCAATAGGATCCCCAAGGCTGCACGCATTGAACAACATCCGTCTAAAACTTTGCGCGGGCTTCACAAAGCAACTCAATCTCTCGTGTTTTATCAGGCGAGACCGGTCAGAGAGATCATCCCGCGCTACAAATCAACCGATCAAGCATTTCGAACTTCTGCTTTATGAACTCAAGCACGCGGTTTGACGAAGCTGGCATGCTTCGGGCGCTTAACGTTACGCAACCCAAGTGTCGGTCAGGATCACCGATTTTTATCGGAAGCGCTGCCAAAGTTTTTTGCCGTTGCATCATGAAGACCACCGAAAAAGGCAAAACGGTTAGGGAGTCTGAGCCCGTCAGAACGTTCACAACCGCACTCAAAGACCCGCCTGTGAAACTGATTTTGAGATCTCGCATACCAATACCGTCCAGCGTGTTTCGCAAATCACGAAACAGCGGGCTGTTCGCAGGTGGCGCGATCCAGGAAAACTCGGTGATATCTTCCAGCTTCACCTCTTTCTTGCGCGCCAATGGGTGCCCAACACGGCACGCAATGACGTTTCGGCCAGGCAGGATTTGACGAAACTCGTACTCATCAGACACATCTGCCGGGCGCATAGGAAGAATGGCCAAGTCCAGAGTTTCAGCGGACAACTGGGACAAAAGTTCAGTGGGGTATCCGTAGGATTGGTCGATCCGAATATTGGGATACTCGGCCTGAAACTCTGCAATCACGTTCGAGATAACACCATCCATGAAGATCGGCGTACCCGCAACCCGCACTGCACCGGCAATGCCCTGACGGTACTCGTCCACAACGCGGCTTGCATGGCGACCCGCGCCTAAGATTCTTTGACCTTCCTGAGCAAGCGCCAGACCAAGTTCAGTGGGTTGCAAAGGTCTTCGGGTCGGCAGGAATAGGGGCTCTCCCACCCTGTCCTCCAAAAGAGCGACGCTTCTGGAGACACTGGGTTGAGATTTCCCAAGTAAAGCAGCGCCTTCGGTCAACCCTCCGGCCTCGACAATAGCGGCAAGAATCTCGAGATGTCTTGGATCAAGCTTCATAACGCAAAGTTATATTGATGGTCGATAATTCGATCAAGAGTTCTGTCTTTGCCTGCTAGCCTTCCCTCCAGACCCGCAATCCATCGCTTGTCAGGAACCCGCCCAATGGCTCTCAGCACCAACAGCATCAATGGCCAGAAAGTCCGGTTCGGCGCAGGTTTGCGCAACGACATCTGCGCGGAGTTGGCGGAGCTGGGATCGAATAAGGCGCTGATCCTGTCGACGCCTCAGCAAGTCGATATGGCAATGGAGCTTGCGACAACTGTTGGGGATCGTGCTGCAGGCGTGTTCACTCGAGCAACAATGCACACCCCGGTCGGCGTGACCGAAGAAGCAGTTGAACACGCGTTGTCTGTCAACGCCGATAGCATTGTCTCTATCGGTGGAGGTTCGACGATTGGCTTAGGCAAGGCGATTGCCCTTCGGACCTCTTTGCCACAAATCGCCATCCCGACAACATATGCCGGCAGCGAGGCAACTCCGATCCTCGGTCAGACTGAGGACGGCATAAAAACCACCCTTACAGACCCAAAGGTTCTGCCCCGCGTCATCCTGTACGATCCCGAACTTGTGGCGTCATTGCCGTCCGCGATGACCGTGACCAGCGCCTTGAACGCAATGGCTCATGCAGCCGAAGCGCTTTATGCCAAGGATCGTACGGATCAGACCACGGAATTGGCGATCGACGGCCTGAAGGCGTTTGCAGAAGGCCTGCCGACCGTTGTGGCAAACCCCGGCGACCTGAAAGCAAGAGAAGAAACGCAGCGTGGTGCATGGGCCTGCGGCACAGTGCTTGGTCTGGTTGGAATGGCGTTGCATCACAAGCTTTGCCATACGCTGGGTGGGTCCTTCAATCTGCCGCACGCGGAAACCCACGCGATCGTTCTGCCCCACGCCATCGCCTACAATGCGATGGGTGTGCCGAAGCTGCTGGCACCCGTGTCGGACATCCTAGGCGGTTCTGAGCCAGGTCAGGCGCTTTGGGATTTTTCCAAATCCATGGGCGCACCAATGGCTCTTAGAGACTTTGGCCTGTCTGAGGCCGATCTGGATCGCGCCACCGAAATCGCACTCAAGAACCCGTATTGGAACCCGCAGCCGGTCACTGCTGATGGGCTGCGGGCGCTTCTTCAAAACGCGTGGGCGGGAAACGCCCCAAGCGTTTGACTTCACCGTGTCAAGGGAGGGACACATGATCACACGACGCAAATTGCTGCAATCCAGCGCTGCAACCGGTCTCGGGCTAGCCGCCGGCACGCTCGCCGCGCCCGCTATCGCTCAGGGCGCCAAGATCAAGCTGGGCTATGTCAGCCCGCAATCAGGTCCTCTGGCCGCCTTCTCTGAGGCCGACAAGTTTATTCTCGACAATTTCGCCGCATCTGAGGCCGGTGCGAATTTCGAAGTCATCGTCAAAGACAGCCAGTCGAACCCGAACCGTGCAGCAGACGTGGCGGGCGAGTTGATCGTGGATGATGAGATCGACCTGATGCTGGTCGCCTCGACTCCCGAAACGACCAACCCGGTTGCCTCGACATGTGAGGCCGAGGAAGTTCCGTGTATTTCCACTGTTGCCCCATGGCAGCCGTGGTTCATCGGCCAACAGGGCAATCCCGGCGATCCAGCCAGTTGGGAGCCGTTCTACTACGCCTATCACTTCTTCTGGGGCCTTGAGGATGTGATCTCGGTCTTTACGGCGATGTGGGGCCAATTGGAGACCAACAAGCAGGTCGGTGCGTTGTTCCCGAATGACGGCGATGGCAATGCCTGGGGCGATCCGAATGTAGGTTTCCCGCCGGTTCTATCCGAGTTGGGATATAGCCTGACAGATCCCGGACGGTACCAGAACCTGACCGACGATTTCTCGGCCCAGATTAACGCGTTCCGCCAAGCAAATGTCGAAATCGTAACTGGCGTCCCGATCCCGCCTGACTTCACCACCTTCTGGAGCCAGGCCAAGCAGCAAGGTTTTACCCCCAAGGCGGCGAGCATCGGCAAAGCCATCCTGTTCCCGCAGGCGGTTGAGGCCCTGGGCAACTCAGGCAACAACCTGAGTTCCGAGGTGTGGTGGTCGCCTACGCATCCGTTCTCGTCATCGCTCACCGGTGCGAGTTCAGCTGAACTGGCTCAGGGTTACATGGCCGCCACAAGCCGCCAGTGGACCCAGCCTATCGGATTTGTACACGCGTTGTTCGAAATGGCTGCGAACGTCATGGGACGTGTTGATGACGCGGGTGATGGCGATGCCGTAGCCGAGGCTATCGCAGCTACGCAGCTGGACTCGATCGTTGGCCGGATCGCCTTTGATGGCGCGGGCCTGCCTCCCTTCGCTGCGCAGAACGTTGCGAAAACGCCCTTGGTCGGAGGGCAGTGGAGGCTGCTCGACAATGGCAGCTATGACCTCGTGATCGTCGACAACTCCGCTGCACCCGAAATTCCGACAGCGGGCGTGATGGAAGAAATCTCTTGATCGCAATGAAACCAGCGCCTCGGACCCTGTCCGGGGCAGGAAGACCGGTATGACCATTCTTTCGCTCAAAAACGTCTCAAAAAGCTTCGGTGCGCTCACCGTCACTGACGATGTCAGTTTTGATGTCGAGCAGGGGCAGGCCCTTGGGATCATTGGTCCGAATGGGGCGGGTAAGTCGACGCTGTTCAATCTGATAACGGGCAATCTGACCTCTGATGCTGGATCAATCCATTTCGACGGGGCTGACGTGACGCGTGTGCCGCCGATGCAGCGCTGCTTGTCGGGTATTGGGCGCTCGTTCCAGATCCCTCAGCCGTTTGATCATCTGACGGTGTTCGAAAACCTGCTGGTGGCCGCGACGCATGGGCAGAGCAAATCCGAACACGAGGTCGAACAGGACTGCGCCCGTATTCTAGAGCAAACGGAGTTGTTGGATGTGGCCAATGACACGGCCGGTGGATTGCGGCTGTTGCAACGCAAGCGGTTGGAGTTGGCCCGCGCGATGGCAACCAATCCAAAGCTATTGCTGCTGGACGAGATTGCCGGGGGGCTGACCGACGCGGAATGCACAGCACTGATCAATACGATCAAAGGACTGCACAGCAGTGGCGTCACGATCATCTGGATTGAACACGTTCTGCATGCGCTCACCTCGGTCGTCGAACGGCTGCTGGTTCTGGATTTCGGCAAGGTCATCGGCCTCGGCGAGCCGGATGAGATCATGAACAGCCGGGAAGTTAAAGAAATCTATCTGGGGATCGAAGTCTGATGAGCCTGTTAGAGACCCACGCGCTGACCGCCCACTATGGCGATTTCCAAGCCCTGTTCGGCGTGGATGTCCATCTGGACGAAGGTGAAACCGTTGCCATCATCGGGGCAAACGGGGCCGGGAAATCGACCCTCATGCGATCAATCTCTGGCGTTCTGACCAACGGGTCCGACCAAGTGCGATTTGATGGGCAACCCATAGGAAGCTTGGCCGCCGACGAAATTATGGCGCGTGGGGTGGCCATGGTGCCCGAAGGGCGTCGGCTGTTTCCTTCCCTAAGTGTCGAGGAAAACTTGCTGATCGGAACCTATGGCCGCAAGGTATCTGGCCATTGGTCTTTGCAAACAATCTACGACCTGTTCCCGATCCTGGAAGAGCGCCGAAACCATCCCGGCACAGCCCTGTCTGGCGGGCAACAGCAGATGGTTGCAATCGGTCGCGCGCTGATGAGCAATCCCCGTGTTCTGCTCTGTGACGAGATCAGCCTTGGCCTCGCGCCGGTGGTCATCAAAGACATCTACGATGCCGTCCCCCGCATTCAGGAGGCCGGAGCCAGCCTGATCGTGGTAGAGCAGGACATCGGCCAGGCGATGAACGTCGCAGACCGCGTCTACTGCATGATGGAGGGTCGCGTCACGCTGGAAGGCACCGCAGACACGCTCAGCCGCGAGGCCATTCACGACGCCTATTTCGGAGGAGCCGCCGCATGATCTGGATCGACACCATCATTCAGGGCGTTCTTTTAGGCGGTCTCTATGCGCTGTTCGCGGCAGGCCTGAGCCTTGTGTTCGGGATAATGCGTTTGGTCAATCTGGCCCATGGCGATCTCATCGTCTTTGCCGCCTATCTGATCCTTCTGCTGGTCTCTTTGCTTGGGCTTTCACCGTTTCTGGCAGCGATCGTTGCCGCACCAATCATGTTTGGCGTGGGTTGGGCTTTGCAGAGACATGTGCTGAATCGCGTGCTGGGGCCTGATATCCTGCCGCCTTTGCTTGTGACATTCGGTCTGTCGGTCGTCTTGCAAAACGCTCTGCTCGAAGGGTTTTCAGCCGATAGCCAACGTTTGCCTGCGGGTGAGATTGCAACGGCTTCCGTTCAGATGGGCGGGCTGAACCTCGGCGTACTGCCGCTGCTGACCTTTGCCTCGGCAATCCTTGTCATCGTCGGCCTGAACCAGCTTTTCTATCGAACGGAATTGGGGCGGGCGTTCCGCGCGACTTCGGATGATGCGGTGACAGCGGGTCTAATGGGAATCCGGCCAGAACGTATCTTCGCCACTGCGACCGCGATCGCAATGCTCGTGGTGACCTTGGCCGCGCTTTATCTGGGAATGCGGGCAAACTTTGACCCCAATATCGGCCCAGCGCGCCTAATCTACGCCTTTGAGGCCGTGATTATTGGTGGCCTCGGCAGCCTGTGGGGCACTCTGATTGGAGGCATCATTATCGGCGTCGCCCAGACTGTCGGCGCAGCAATCAACCCCGAATGGCAAATCCTGGCTGGCCACCTGGCGTTTCTCATCGTGCTTCTGATCAAACCCAGAGGCCTGTTTCCAAGGGCGGTGGACTGATGACTGATACTTCGATGTACCGCGTCCAAACGCAGACCCGCGCGTCCTACAGTGCCGGTGCCGTCTGCGTCGCCCTGATCATCCTGTTCATCCTGCTGCCGACATTTGCCAGCAGGGGGTTGATTCAAGACCTATTCTTCATCTTCACCATGTTGGTTCTGGCGCAGTTCTGGAACCTGCTGGCGGGGTATGGTGGCCTTGTGTCCGTCGGCCAGCAAGCCTTCGTGGGCATGGGGGCCTACGCCATGTTCGGCGGCGTCATCCTTTGGGGTATGGACCCGGTTCCGGCAATCCTGCTGGGCGGCGTTGCGGCCCTGATCGTAGCCATACCCACAGCCTTCTTCGCCTTCCGCTTGCAAGGTGCCTATTTCGCCATCGGAACGTGGGTCATCGCCGAGGTCATGCGCCTGCTGGTGGCACAATGGAAAGTGCTCGGCGGCGGTACTGGAACCTCTCTGCCGCGCACCGCAACGCGTGAGATGTGGGCCACCGAGTGGATCCAAAACACGTTTGACGTTCGCGGCGCGGCAGCGCGGGATATCCTGACGTATTGGTTGGCCTTGGCGCTGGTGATCGCAACGATTGCGGGCATCTACTGGCTGCTCAGAACAAAGCGTGGGCTGGCGCTGGCGGCGGTGCGGGACAACGTCGAAGCAGCGAAATCCGTCGGCGTCGATGCAGTGCGGATGAAATGGCTGGTCTACCTGGTCTCAGCCGCTGGAACGGGACTAACGGGCGCTCTGATTTACGTTCAGAAACTGCGGATTTCACCGGATGCGGCGTTCTCGGTCACCGACTGGACGGCTTACGTGATTTTCATCGTCGTGATCGGAGGCATCGGCACCATCGAAGGCCCGATTCTGGGCGTGCTGATCTTCTTCATCTTGCAAAGCCTGCTCGCTGACTACGGTTCCTGGTATCTCATGGTGCTCGGGCTGATCGGGATCGCCGTCATGCTCTTCGCACCGCGCGGCATCTGGGGGCTGATCTCTGAGAAAACCGGGCTTCAAATATTCCCCGTGCGCCGTCGTCTGGTGATTGGCGCTCAGTCGAACAAGGAGGATTGATCCATGAAAACACTCGCATTGACGGTCGCAGTCACAGCATTGGGAACTGGCGCATTTGCGGGCAGCTCCCTGCCGGGAATGACGGGCACAGACCACGTGGGATTTACAGTCCCGAGTGTCGATGAGGCCGTCACCTTCTTTCAGGACGTCATCGGTTGCAATGTGTTCTACCCGTTGGGACCGTTCTCGGGCGGTGACAGCACTTGGATGGCGGACCATCTAAACGTGGACGCCAAGGCCGAGATCCCGACGATGCGGCTGGTACGCTGCGGCAATGGCGCAAATTTCGAGATCTTCGAATATACCGCGCCGGATCAGGATACGAAACTGCCGCGAAACTCAGATATCGGCGGGCATCATATCGCGTTTTATACCGCCGATATGGAAGGTGCCGTCAGCTATTTGCAGGATAAGGGCATTGAGGTCCTAGGCAACCCGACAACCATGACCGACGGGCCAAGCGCTGGCGAAACCTGGGTCTATTTCCTCGCCCCCTGGGGCATGCAGCTGGAATTGGTCAGCTACCCGGACGGCAAAGCCTATGAGGCCGAATATGACGGCCGCCTCTGGGATCCGCGGTCCTGAGAAAGTCAAAGAACAAGGGAGAGAGCTTATGGCCACCATCACAACGGATGTCCTGATCATCGGGACCGGACCAGCGGGTTCCGCAACGGCGGCTTTGCTGTCGAGCTATGGCGTCGAGAACATGGTCATCAACCGCTATCGCTGGCTGGCCAATACGCCGCGGGCACATATCACCAATCAGCGCACGATGGAGGTGCTGCGCGACCTTGGTCATGAGGTCGAGGCCGAAGCCTATATGCACGCCGCGCATCAGGATCTGATGGGCGAAAACGTGTTCTGCGAAAGCCTCGCCGGTGAGGAAATCGGGCGGATGAAAAGTTGGGGCAATCATCCTCTGTCCAAGGCTGAACACCTGTTGTCCAGCCCGACCATGATGAACGACCTACCGCAAACATTCATGGAACCGATCCTGTTTGGCACCGCGTGTCGCCGTGGCACTCAAGCGCGCATGAGCACCGAATACTTGCGCCATGAGCAGGACGCAGAAGGCGTGACGACGACGTGTTTGGATCGTTTGTCGGGCGAAGAAATCACGATCCGTTCAAAATACCTTGTCGGTGCCGACGGGGGCAATTCTCTGGTCGCCGAACATGCCGGTCTGCCTTTCGAAGGTCAGATGGGCGTTGGCGGATCGATGAATATCCTGTTCCGGGCCGATCTCAGCAAATACGTGGCGCATCGGCCATCGGTCCTCTATTGGGTGATGCAACCGGGTGCGAATGTCGGTGGCATCGGTATGGGTTTGGTCCGCATGGTCCGCCCATGGAACGAATGGCTCATCGTTTGGGGCTATGACATCAACCAACCCGCCCCAGAGGTGGACGAGGCCATGGCCACTCAGGTTGCACGGCAACTGGTTGGCGACCCCGAGCTTGAGATCGAACTGATCAGCGCCAACACCTGGACCGTCAACAATATGTACGCGACCCATATGCAAAAGGATCGCGTGTTCATAATGGGTGACGCGGCGCACCGACACCCTCCGTCAAACGGGCTGGGGTCGAACACCTCAATTCAGGACAGTTTCAACCTCGCCTGGAAACTGGCCGCCGTCCTGAAAGGCCATGCCGGAGTGGACCTGCTGGACAGCTACAGCGAAGAGCGCGCTCCGGTAGCAAAACAGATCGTCACACGGGCCAACCAATCCATCGGTGAATTCGGTCCCATCTTTGAATCGCTCGGAATGGCCGAAGGCGTCGATCCAGAGGTCATGCAAAGCAATCTAGAGGCTCGCACAGGATCAACGCCTGAAGCTGCGGCGCAAAGACAGGCCATTCGCGAGGCGATTGCCTTTAAGAAATATGAGTTCGATGCGCATGGCGTTGAAATGAACCAGCGCTACGACTCCTGTGCGATTGAACCGGATGGTCAAGCCAATCCCGGTTTTGATCAGGATGCTGAGCTGCACTACCAGCCGACGACTTGGCCCGGTGCGCGCATTCCACATGTCTGGGTGTTTGATCATGATACAGGGAACAAGCATTCAACTCTGGATTTGTGCGGTCGCGGAGATTTCACCGTGCTGACCGGGATTGGTGGAGAGGCTTGGGTAACGGCGGCCGAGACCGTTTCGAGAGAACTTGGCATGCCCATTCGCTGTCACGTTATCGGCCCGCGCCAGACTTATGTCGACCACACTGGGGATTGGGCACGCGCGTCGGAGATTTCGGATACGGGCTGTTTGTTGGTCCGTCCTGATCAACATATTGCGTGGCGCTCAGCCGATATGGCCGCGGATGCCGAAGCCGAACTGCGGCGCGCGCTGACCACGGTGCTTTCGCGATGAGCCAATCTGGAGCAAACTTACACAAGTCAGGAGGCCAAAATGGACTCGCATGAGATGGGATACTTCACCGAGGAAAACTCGGCCGAGGTCGTCACGGCACGCAACAAAAACGCAGAAAGCGAACGGCTGAAGCAGGTGATGGAGGTCATCACGCGAAAGCTCCATGAAGCCGTGAAGGAGATTGAACCGACGCAACAGGAATGGTTCGAGGCGATCATGTTCCTGACCAAAGTTGGGCACATGTGCGATGACTGGCGGCAGGAGTACATTCTTCTGTCCGATGTTCTGGGCGTGTCGATGCTGGTGGATGCCGTGAACTCACGCCGCCCCACCGGGGCCTCCGAGAATACTGTACTGGGCCCTTTCCATGTAGGAGGTGCCCCGGAATACGAGATGGGACACAATATTTGTCTCGACCAAAAGGGCGAGGACATGGTCGTGCGGGGCCGTGTCACCGATGTGGATGGCAACCCGTTGGAAGGCGTAAAGATTGATGTCTGGCAAGCCAATGATGACGGGTTTTACGACGTACAACAGAAAGGCATTCAGCCTGATTTCAACCTGCGCGGCGTCTTCACGACCGGTGCTGATGGAACCTATTGGTTCCGTGCGGTGCGGCCAAAGAACTATCCAATCCCAGATGACGGGCCGGTTGGCGATCTGTTGAAGCGTCTTGGTCGACACCCGTACCGACCAGCACACCTACACTACATCGTTTCAAAAGGCGGCTACGACGACCTGACCACTCATATCTTTGACCCCGATGATCAGTACATCAACTCGGATGCGGTATTTGGGGTCAAAGAAAGCCTGATCGCCGAATTCAACCGGGTCGATGATCCGGCGCGATCTGCGGAAGTTGGCTTTGAAGGTCCCTATTGGGATGTCGAATTCGACTTTGTCCTCGCACCGAAAGAGGCCTGAGATGTCAGACCCCTGCATCATCTGCGTTGCAATAACCGGGTCCTTGCCAACCAAGGCCAATAACCCGGCTGTGCCCATAACAGTCGAGGAACAAGTCGAAAGCACACAGGCCGCTTTTGAGGCAGGGGCATCCATCTGCCATGCCCATGTTCGAAATGATGACGAGACGCCATCGAGCGACCCGGAAAAGTTCGCGAGGTTGAAAGAGGGGCTTGAGAAACACTGCCCTGGCATGATCATCCAGTTTTCGACAGGAGGGCGATCGGGGGCGGGTAAGACGCGCGGCGGCATGTTGCCATTGCGGCCGGATATGGCGTCGTTGTCGGTTGGATCGAACAACTTCCCCACGCGCGTCTACGAAAATCCACCCGATCTCGTCGATTGGCTGGCGGCCGAGATGATGACTTATGATGTCAAACCAGAGATCGAAGCCTTCGATCTGAGCCATATCCTGAAGGCGGCCGAGATGCACAAGAAAGGTCAAATCAAAGACACGCCTTATGTGCAATTTGTCATGGGTGTAAAAAACGCGATGCCTGCGGATCGGGACGTATTCGATTTCTATGTGAAAACAGTTGACCGGCTGTTTCCGGGTGCCCCTTGGTGCGCTGCAGGCATTGGTGCCCAGCAGGAGGTTCTTAACCACTGGGCGATTTCGTCAGGTGGCCACGGGCGAACCGGCCTCGAAGACAACGTACGCCTAGATCGCAATACGCTGGCACCATCAAATGCAGCGCTTGTAAAGCGCACTGCTGAGATCTGTGCCAAATACAACCGTCCGGTTGCAACAGCGGAACAGGCACGAAATATTTTGGGCCTCTAGACCGAGTTTTGCGCAATTTAGAAATCCGACAAACCCGGTCTAACAGTCAGGCCGAAGGCTCGGTTTTTCTATCGGGCAAGGTTTGCTCTAGTTCTGGCGTAATCGGGATATGCTCGGTGTCGTCACCCGGTGGCAGTTTGAAGGGGCCATTGGCCCAATCCGCCGCCTTCCATGCCTCTTTGGCTTCCTCGATCCTGTCTCGGGATGATGAAACGAAGTTCCACCAGATGTAACGCTCCTCGCTCAGGGTTGCCCCGCCCAGCGCCATGAGACGCGTACCCTTTTCACCAGCCCGAACGCTGATTTTATCACCGGGCCGAAAGACCATCATTTGACCGGCGTGGAAGACGTCGCCAGCAACCTCAACTGACCCTTCAGTGACGTAGATTCCACGGTCTTCCTGATCGTCCGGCAATGGAAAATGCGCACCCGGCGAAAGAATGACGTCGACGTAAAACGTCTCGGACTGCATCGTCACGGGGCTGGATTTGCCATAGGCCGATCCGAGTATGAGTTTTGCTTGTATGCCCGTATCTTGAAGCTCCGGTAGCGCCGCGTTCTTATGGTGTTCAAAGTCTGGCGTCATGTCTTCCCGGTCTTTTGGCAACGCGATCCAGGTCTGAATCCCGAACAACCTATTGCGCTTGGCCCGTGTTTCCGCGCTGGTGCGTTCCGAATGTGTGACGCCCTTGCCCGCGACCATCCAGTTCACTTCGGCCGGATAGATCATCTGATGAGTACCCAGGCTGTCGCGATGCTCAAACTCGCCATCATACAAATAGGTTACGGTTCCAAGACCGATATGCGGATGAGGGCGAACGTCTATACCGCCTTCCGTGACGAACTCGGCCGGGCCCATCTGGTCGAAAAAGATGAACGGTCCAACCATCTAGCGTTCGGGCGCGGGCAATGCACGCCTGACGTCAAACCCACCAAGATCACGGGCGCGCGGAATAATCAGAGTTTCAACACTGTCTGCCGAAGCATTTGGGCACTCAGGGTTATGCGTGGGGTTCCAACTCATACATTGGGTCCTTTGTCTGTAGTTGGGTCTTGGCAAATGCGCCGCCGGTCAAAGGAAATGACCGGCAGCATCTTTTCAGCCCGTTACGTTTCCAGCGTGGCGGTGACGCGATCAGGAGTAAAGGGCATGTGGCGCAGGCGCTTGCCTTGGGCGGCATAGAACGCGTTGGCAATGGCTGCGGGCACCATCGGAGTGCCAACCTCGCCAACACCAACTGGCGGCGCATCGACCTCTGCGACGTAGATCTCGATATCCGGCATCTGTGACGCGCGTGTGATCTCGTAGTCCCAGAAATTGCTCTGCACCACCTCACCTTTTTCGATGTCGATCTTTTCGGAAAGAGCCATCGAGATACCGAACGCGATGCCACCTTCGATCTGATTGAGGGCGTTGTCCGGCGTGACAATCAGGCCCGCATCTATCGCGGCCCAGAAGTTGGTGATCTGGATCTCTCCACTGTCCGCGTCGACTTCAACTTCCGCCACACCTGCGGCCATGGACGAGCTGTAGCCAGCAAAAGAAAGCCCTAGGTTTCGATCGCCCCGATTTTGCCAATCAGACATCTCGGCCACCTTCTCAAGCAGGTGCCGCCCACGCGGGTTTTCTGATACAAGGTCTAACCGGAAATCCAATGGATCCCGCCCGGCCTGTTCTGCCAATTCATCCATAAAACATTCTGCCGCAAAGGCCGTATAGGACGCGCCAATACCGCGATAGGGGGCAAGGCGGGCGTGCCGGTCCATAATGAGGTGATCGGCGCGGAAATCCTTGATCCCATAGAACTTGCTCTCGGCACCCCGCATTGAGATCACATCGTTCGGGTTCACCGCATCCCAACGTACGGGATTGAAAAATCCGATCACGGTTGGTGTGGCGACCTTGTGATACCACCCGTCCAGTTTTCCGTCCGCTGTCAGCCCGGCCTCAAGCTTTTGGGCCGCAGCGGGGCGGAAAGTCCCCTGCTTCACGTCGTCTTCACGCGGCCAGATCACTTTGACAGGGCGTCCAACGGCCTTTGAGCACAGCACCGCATCGCGCACATAGTTTTGCATCAGGGCTGTGCGTCGACCAAAGCCTCCGCCCATCGTCATCATGTTCAGTCGAACGTTTTCGACGGAGATACCCAGCACCTCGGACACAGTCCGCACAGTCCACGACTGCGTTTGCGTGCCCGCCCAAACCTCGGCACCTTGCCCATCCGCATCGACATCGGCGACAGCCGCCATCGGCTCAATCTGAGCATGGTAGGCATAGTCCGACAAATAAAGCTGCGAAAACTGACGGTCAGCGTTGCCAATAGCTGCAGGGGCGTCGCCTTTTTCAGCCCAGGTTGCACCCGACGCGTCCGGGGCGCTAACAGCAGCGGCGTATTCGGCCAGCGTCTCTTCGCTGTTTGAGGTTCGGAAGGGTGAGGTGGTGGACCATTCGACCTCAAGCAAACCCCGTGCCCCCAAGGCAGACCACAGGCTTTCAGCGACGACGGCGACACCGTCCGGTACAGTCACGATGACGATGACGCCCGGTACCTCGCGTGCGGTAACGTCGTTGATGGAAAGCGGTACTTCGTCCTCGACTGGTGCGCGTAGGACCGCCGCATAGGCCATATTGGGCACTTCCACATCAATGGCATATTCAGCCTGACCTGTGCTTTTGGCCGGAACGTCGCGACGCGGCAGGTCTTGCCCGATGATCCGAAACGCGGATGGGTCTTTCAGCGGCACGTTCTCAGCATCTGGCACCGTCACATCTGTCAAACCGAGCGCCGCCAGTTCACCATAGCTGGCCAGTTGGCCATCGGGACCCAAAACAACACTTGGTTCGGTCCTAAGGCTGGCTTTGTCCACAGCCCATTCACGTGCTGCGATTTGCAGCAAAACGTCGCGCGCCTGCGCGCCCGCCTTGCGCATCGGGTCAAAATAGAACTGCGTTCCGGTGCTGCCAGCCGTATATAGAACACCGCCAAACAGCTGATTCCCAAAGCGTCGATCATCAGCGTTTAGCTGTTCGATCTCAACGTCGTCCCAAGCTGCATCAAGTTCTTCAGCAAGGATTTGCGGTAACGTGGAGTAGCTGCTTTGCCCCATTTCGGTCGAAGGGAAGACGATCCGGATGCTTCCATCGGCCCGGATCGTCAACCAGTGATTGACATCCAGAGTGCCAGCAGCTGCCTCTGCTCGGACAGACGAGATCCCTCCCGCACCGATGAAAAATGTCAGTCCAGCAGCGCCTTGTAGAAACCCGCGGCGGTTCATGGTCATATTCATCTCAAACCTCCTTGGCTGCGCGTTCGATGGCTTTGAAAATGCGGTTATACGTCCCGCAGCGACAGAGGTTCGCGCTCATCTCATCGACAATTTCCTGTCGTGTCGGGGATGGATTGTCCGCCAGAAGTGCCGCCGCGCGCATGATCTGACCCGACTGGCAATAGCCGCATTGTGCGACCTGCTCTTCGATCCAGGCCCTCTGAACAGGATGCGAGCCGTCTTCGGACAATCCTTCGATCGTCGTGACTTGCGCATCCTCCACGTCGCTAACCGACATCTGACACGCGAAGCTCGCCACACCATCCACATGCACCGTGCAGGCTCCACACATGGCTGCACCGCATCCGTATTTCGTACCCTTGAGTTTGAGCGTATCTCGAAGGACCAGCAGCAACATTTCGTCAGGGGGGTTATCAACCTCTACGGGTCGGCCGTTCAATTCGAATTTGATCATTTGGAACAGTCCTTGTGATGCCTGATGTTGCGGGGGTCTTGTGGAGTGGATTTCGTCATGGCCTGACCATGGAGTGGTCTTGCTCGGCGCCGGTGACTGGGTGGACCATGGGCGTGACACGAACTTTCATTCCCGGTCGCAACGTTTGATCGGGGTTTTCCAGATCTGCCCACACGCGAATTTTTCCGCTGTTTTCATCGAACCAGACCGCCGATCCGGTGAGCGGAATTGCAATAGCCAGAACCCGACCGACCTCCGTTTCAACACGAAACCGGCCAGAATCTGATAACTCCTCTGAGCGCGTGTTGCTCGTGTTCAACCCAGAAACCCAATGGGCATAGGGAAGCTCGAAAACAACGCGCAGGCTGTTCAGATTTACGAGTTGAAACAGAGGCGGGTCGCCCGAATTGAACTCGACTAGCGAACCGGGTCCAACACGCGGGTCTTCAACATGTCCTGAGATCGGCGCACTTACGAGCGTGTCGTCGTAGTTGGTTTGCGCGATCTCCAACTCGGTTTCCGCCAAGGCCCTTTCGGCCTCAGCCAAAGCCAGATTGGTTTTAGCGTCCAACAAGGCGACCTCTGTTGCTGCTCCTCGCGTTGAGAGCTGGGCTGCGCGTTCCAGCTTATCTCGGGCTTGAAGCAATAGAGCATCGGCCTTAGCCAACTCTGCACGCGCGGCATCGACTGCCAGTTTCTCCAGATCGTTTCGAAGCTGCAGCAATGGCGTGCCCGCTTCGACATAGTCGCCTTGCTCAACCAGAACTTCTTCGACAATGCCCTCCGCCCGGCTATAGACGTCCGACCGTTCGATTGCTTCGATACGACCTTCAAACTCCGCACCACCCGCGGATGCCAGGTCAGGCGCATGGGCCCAGAACAAAGCCGCGAGGACTGTGGCCGAAAGAACGGGCCTTTGGGTGACCAGTTTCCATTGCATCGCAAACACTCTCATCATGGTGCGATCAGATGACGAACGACGGGTCCGCTTTCACGGGTATCGAAGGCTGCGACAGTCTGTTGAATGTCCCGATCCTGATGTGACACACGCTCATGCTGGGCCAGATGTTCCTCCCAAGAAGAAACCATGAAGGCTTCGACCCATAGCTCAGGCTCTTCTGCACTTTGGAAAACGCGCCAATCATAGGCTCCGTCGCGCCAGCGCTCGCCCGACCAGTCCTGAAGTGCGGACAGGAACACAGCTTCGTCCTCGGGTCGGATGCGATACTCGACTTCTACCATTACAGGACCGCGCGATGCCAAGCCGTCCTCTTCAAGGGCAACCTGTGGTGCAGGCCAATGCATAGAGGGCGTCAGGTCCAGATCTTCGCCCTGACCAAGCTGGAATTTGCGCGTCAGAATCAAGCCGACGATCAAACCGCCTGCTGCGATCAGCAAGGTGATCGAAACAGATGTTGCCGTGGCCACCTGACCCCAGAATGCTGATCCAAACGCCATGGACCCGAAGAACACCATCAGATTCACAGACAATCCTCGGGCCCTGACCCAGTTGGGCAGCGCGGTCTGCGCCGACACATTGAACGTGGTGAGAACGGCAATCCAGCTAAAGCCACCCAATAGTGCGGCGATATAGGCCAGAGGAGGGGTTGTCGCCGTTGCGAGAATTGCCATGGCAACGGCGGTGCCGATGGTGCCGCCTGCAGCTGTCGTGCTTGCATCAAGCTTCGCTCGGAACTGCGGAAGTGTCAAAGCACCCGCAACAGCGCCTGCACCGATCAAAGTCAGCAACAAACCATACAGCGTCGCCCCGCCACCTTCGATCGTTCGGACGACCAGCGGCAGCAGAGCCCAATAGGCTGAGGCAAAGATGAAGAAGGCAAAGGATCGGATCAACGTGGCCTTGAGCGGGCCGTTATGTGCGACGTGCCGCATGCCAGTCATCATCGCGTTGATAACAGGCTGAGATGTCTTCGATACACTGCCGTCATGCTTCCACAATAACAGAGCGCCAATGATCACGAGATAGCTGACTGCGTTGACCGCAAAAGGCGCCGCCAAACTGACCGATGCAATCAAAACGCCCGCCAAGGCAGGGCCGATCGCGCGGCTGATGTTGATGCCCATTGAATTCAAGGCAATGGCTGGCTGCAACGCATCACGCGGCACCAGAGTTGGCACGATCGCTTGCCAGGCCGGAGCCATGAAGGCGGTGCCAGTTCCGATGGCCAACGTGAACAGGATCAGCAGCGTCGGTGTTACCAGTTCAAGCTGAACCAGCACGGTGAGCACCGAAACCAGCACCAGAAGCACCACGTTCACTGTGATCAACAGCTTGCGTTTGTCCAACCGATCCGCCAGAGTACCGGCGTATAAAGCGAAGATGAACACAGGCAAGGTTGTTGCCGCCTGCACCAATGAGACGACCGCCGGAGATGAATTGAGCGTCGTCATCAACCACCCAGCGCCCACATCATGCATCCACGTGCCAACGTTGGAGATCAGGGTCGCAATCCAAAGGAGCGCAAACGCCCGATGTTTGAACGGGGCCCAAGCCGAGTTTGATGCCGCAGGTGCAGGTTTTGCGATGCTACCACTGGATGACATCTGCCAACTCCTCGCGGTTTCTTTCGGCGTAGGACCGCACAAACGGGCAAAGAGGTACAATGCGGAGACCCTTGTCGCGCGCGTCCGCCACAAGTTGCGCGGCCAACGTCCGAGCCAAGCCGCGACCACGCAACTCTTCCGGAACAAACGTGTGGTCGGCGATAACGAGGCTGGGCGTGACTTTTGACAGCGTCAGTTCCGCCTCGCTCACGATCCCGGAAACTGAGGCGCCGTACCGTGCTTTTGTATCGCTTTCGCTGTAAGTGATTTTTAGCTTTTGATCGTCCAACATGGGAAATCTCCTGAGGTCTTGCCGCTATTCAGCGGCAAGGCTGCCTTGGCTTTGCGTCGAAGTGCCGGGAGCGCCGAAAATTGGAACGGGTGACCAATCCGGAAGCTCTGGCAGTGGGGCAGGCGCATGCGCCGCAAATCGAGCCTTGGCATGCACGATCTTGCCGCCCGTCAGTGTCAGGTCGGCCTCGATTTCGGTGATCTCATCCTCGGCGATCGAGAAATAGTCCCGGTCGAGCACGGCGATATCCGCCCATTGACCCGCCTTGATCTGACCTTTCTTTCCCGCTTCTCGGCTGAACCAAGCCCCGGCGGCGGTCCAATGACGCAGCGCGTCGTGCCGATCCAAGCGGTTCGCTGCACTCCAGATGACGTCTCCGCCACGACCTTTGCCAGAAACGGCCCAGTGAATGGCCAACCACGGATTATAGGACGACACCCGCGTCGCATCCGTGCCAGCAGCCAGAGGCACACCCGAGGCCATCATCTTCTTGACCGGCATGACCTCGCGCAGGGCATCTTCGCCGTAACGGTCGCGATAGGCTGTGGTTTGAAAGGCGATGCGGTTTTGATAGCTGATACCGCCGCCCAGACGGGCAACCCACTCCATTGTAGATTCTGAGATCGTCTCACCGTGATCGAAAATCCAATTCAGCTCCTCCAGCCCTTTGTCACGGCCGACCTCTTCAATAAGGCTCAGCAACCGGTGGGCGCTTTCCTCGTAAGTGCAGTGGAACCGGATCGGCCAGCGGTTCTCGAACAGGAACTCGAGTACCGGCCTGAGGTCCCCTTCCATCCGCTTGGGTAGATCGGGGCGCGGGTAGCTGAAATCTTCGAAATCATAGGCCGATGCGACCAGCATTTCGCCCGCGCCCACGCATTTCAGGTAGTCGTTTCCTTCGTCTGGCTTGACGATGTCATTCCAGCGTTTGAAATCGTCCAACTCAAACATCGGACGCTGAGCAAATAGCTGATAGCCGATGCGTACGGTTTGCTCGCCGCGTTTGTTCAACTCGGTGATGACGCCGTAGTCATCTGGATAGTTCAGGAACCCACCCGCGCAATCCAAAGCCGAGGTCAATCCAAGACCATTCAGCGCCTTGAAGTAGTGCTTGGTCGAGGTGACCTGCTGTTCGAAATCCAGCTTGGGGGCCATATCCAACAACGCGTAAAGCGGTTGCGCGTTGGGGCGCGCCATCGCGAGACCAGTCGGGTTGCCCTGATCATCCCGCTCCAGACGCCCTGAGACAAACGGCTCGTAGAAATGTTTGTCGATGCCGATTGCACGCAGGGCGGCTTTGTTCAACCAGGCCCGATCATAGAGATGCAACACGTAGACAGGCACATCAGGCGCAACTGCATTGATCTCATCAATGGTCGGCAACCGCTTTTCGGCGAATTGATCGACGGACCAACCACCAACCACGCGGATCCATTGCCCGGCAGGAGTGCGCTCTGCCTGAGCCTTCAGCATGCGGAGACCGTCGGCAAGCGACGGAACGTGGTCCCAGCGCAGCTCCATCGCGAAGTTGTTGCCTTGTCGGATGATATGCGTATGGCTGTCGATTAGACCGGGAATTACACGCTGACCGCCCAGATCAATGGTCTCAGTTTCCGGACCCGCAAGCCCAAGCATGTCCTTGTCTGTTCCAACGGCGGTGATCTGATCCCCTGAAACGGCCACAGCGCTTGCTTCGGGCCTGTCGGGATCCATCGTCGTGATCTTGCCGTTGAAGAGTATCGTGTCTGGGGCGGCCATGGTGCGCATCCTTTGGCAAAGCGGGAGTGGTCGGTGCCCACTGCTGGGGCACAGATTGAGAGAGGTTTGGAAATTCTCCCGCTCGGTTTCATGGGGAGGGATGAAGGAACCGAGCGGGCGTGGCGCTGCAGACTACTCTGCAGCGACTTTTCCGGCGGGCACCGCTTCCAGCGTTGGTCCAGCGTGGCGGGTGCGCGAGGGTGCCTTGTGGACCATCGTGTATGCGTAATCGACGCCCATGCCGTAGGCACCGGAGTGTTCACGCACCAAGTCCATGACAGCATCATAGGTGTCGCGCCGTGCCCAATCTCGCTGCCATTCCAGAAGTACCTGCTGCCAGGTCACCGGGACAACTCCAGCTTGAACCATCCGATCCATCGCGTATTTGTGGGCATCAACCGACGTACCGCCCGACGCGTCAGCAACCATGTAAATTTCGTAGTCCGTGTCGGCCATGCAGCTCAGCGCAAAGGTGATATTGCAGACCTCGGTCCAAAGACCCGAGACAACGATTTTCTTGCGGCCTTCCGCTGCCCCGCGTGCAAGTGCATCGCGGACTTTCTGGTCGTCCCAGGAGTTCATGGACGTGCGTTCCAGCAAAGGCGCCTGTGGGTTTACATCCAGAAGTTCAGGATAGGTGTGCCCGGAAAAGCTGTCCGTTTCGACCGTGGTGATGATAGTGGGCACGTCAAAGATCTTGGCGGCTTTGGCCAAGGCAACGGTGTTGTTTTTTAGCGTCTGACGATCAATCGATTGTACGCCGAACGCCATCTGCGGCTGATGATCGATGAAGATGATCTGGCTATTCTCAGGTGTAAGGACTTCAAGTTTGGACATTTTTCATTCCTTGTTTCATGTTGGATGGGGTTAAAGGGTTTTGGGTTCGGTTGATTGGCTCGTCTCTTCCGCCTGCGTGACGGCGAAGGATTTCAGATGCAGGGCCTGTGACACAGCGTCGGAATGACCCCGGATCCATTGCACTGCAGCTTCTCCTGCGAGCATACCCAAGAGGCCCAAAAGCGCGATGATTGGCGGGGCGGGACTGCGGACTGCGATCAGGCCATAGATGACCCCAATCCCGAGGCCCGCTGCGAGCGATATGAGATATGGTTGCCAAGTCACGTCGGGTCTCCTTGCAATTCTGGTTCGATTGATCTGACTTTGAGGATTTTAGGTTCTTTCCTTGCCACGGGGCTTGGCATATCGAAAACCAGCGCAGCCCCGTCAGTGTGCAATTGCATAGTGACCTGTTCGGATCGCGGAACTTGTAGTCCGTCACCCGCGCTCAGACGTTCGTGCTCGGCATAGGCAAGGCCATCCAGCAGATGAACGAAGCGGTCACTTTCGCCATTTGCAGAAAGCGCAAGTTCTTGTCCTTCGGTGAACCGACGAAGCGTCAGTCGCGCCTCTGATCTCAACGGGACCAAGGGGTGCAATGAGGCAGGTCCAGCGAGCAGGACATCCCCTTCGCTCGGAACCGAGGCTTGTGTGTATGCAGGTTGACCACCTACCTGATCCGGGATCAGCCAGATTTGCAGGAATTTTGCGGGCTCCGACGTGGACCCGTTGTATTCGGAATGACGCACGCCAGTGCCTGCCGACATTCCCTGCACTTCGCCTGCGCTTATACTGGCGACATTGCCCTGATCATCCTCGTGGCGCAGTTGCCCATCCAGAACCAGTGTAATGATATCCATATCCGCATGATCATGCGCCGCAAAACCACCACCTGGGATCAGGCCGTCTTCGTTGATCACGCGCAGATTGGCGAACCCCATGCGCGTCGGGTCTTGGAACTGGCCGAACGAAAACGTGTGATAGCTGTCCAGCCAACCGTTTTGCGTACGTCCCCGCGATGCTTTTTCGTGGATCTTGATCATTTCACTCAGTTCCAAGTTCTGTTGCTCTTCGATGTGGGGCGTAGTTTGAACTCGACAAAGCAGAAGTTCTGCGGGTATGCATTAGTTAGGCTAAACTGTTTTTCTGTATTGCCATGCCGCTGTCCCGATTGCCTTCCTTGCTAAGTTTGCGCGCCTTTGAGGCCGCAGCGCGGCGCGGCTCGATCAAGGAAGCGGCCTATGAGCTTTCGGTGACGCCGGGTGCGGTGAGCCAGCAGATTAAGGCGCTGGAGGCCGACCTTGGGGTGGCTTTGTTTGTGCGAAAGACCCGCGCGATTCATCTGACACCGGAAGGGCAGCGCTTGCAGCCAACGATCAGCGAAGCGTTCTTGCAGATCCGTCAGGTGGTTGACGAGGTCCGACCCAAGAAGACGCCAAAACTGCGCATCAGTTCCAGCAATGCGCTGATCAGCAAGTGGCTTTTGCCGAGGCTGCACAAGTTCACCAAGGACCACCCCGACGTTCAGGTCCACATTGAATCCGAAAACCCTTCGGACCATAAAACTCACGCGACCGCCGATATCGAAATTCGATACACTAGCGAACCGCCTGAGGACCGCTATACGGAGTTGCTTCACCGCGAGTTGATGCTGGTGGTCGCCAGCCCTAGCGTGCTGGACACGTTCGACATAAAGTCCCCTGCCGACATCAAGGCCACGCATGTTCTTTACGATACAACACCAATGCTGGACGGGTCGGTTCCCAGTTGGGTTCTTTGGAGCCAACACGCCGGGCTTCCGAATGCGGTCGATCCTTCGAAAGCCATGCGGTTCGAAAGACCTCCGGGCGGCCAGATTGTGGACGCTGCGATCGCAGGCGCGGGTGTCGCGCTCTGCGGGTCGCTGCTGGTCTATTCCGCACTTTCGGACGGACGGCTTGTTTGCCCCTTCGGCCCGGTGGTGGAAACCGGGTTCAGCTATTTCATATGTTGCCACCCGGGCCGGGAACGTGAAGAGCATATTCATGAGTTCATGTCCTGGGCGCGCAAAGAAGCCGCCGTCTTATCTACGTTGAATGCAATGCGTGAACCTTCACCCGGGGCCGACATCCCCGTTGAAGTGGGAGGCTAGCGCCGTCAGTTCAGAGTTTCGTAGCTCGTGTCCGCCTTCATGGACGTCGGAAGTGACCTCGGCACCATGTTCAGAAAGCCAACTGATAAGGCGTTCCGTCATTGGCCATGGCGTGATTGGGTCGCGTCGTCCGGCGGTCACCAGAACTTTCCGCCCCACCAGCTTAGGATGCGCTTTCGGTTCCCACGTGACCATCGGATGCAAAAGGCCGACCCGCTCAAACAGGTCCGGGCGTTTGAGAAAGACCGCCGCCAAGATGTTTGCCCCGTTCGAGTAGCCGAAGCCATAGACCGGATGACCCGGATGAGACGCGCGATGGGCTTCGATGAACGCAATCATCTTGTCCGTCGCACGCGCAAGGTCTTCCATGTCATACACTCCCTCGGCCGTGCGGCGGAAGAACCGCACGGCCCCCATTTCAGAGACATCGCCGCGCGGTGATACGATCCCGGCGCCAGCAACAAGAGTGCCAGCCAATTCAACAAGCTGGTGCTCATCCCCTCCGGTGCCATGAAAGGCAAAGACCAGCGGACGGGCGGGCTGCGGCGCATGCACAAGCGCCTGATAGAGATCTTTGGACATTTGAACCTCTGAAATCATGATGCAAGTGGGGGCAGGAGACTCTCGATCTTGCTGCGATGTGGCTCGTAGCGGGTAGGCAACTTAAGCGCCTCACCCAGATGGGCCGTGTCTTCGTCGCGGTCAAAACCGGGCTCGTTTGTGGCGATTTCGAACAGCACACCACCCGGCGTGCGGAAATAGATCGCCCAGAAATAGTCACGGTCGATGACCGGCGTGACCTGATAGCCTGTATCCATCAAGGCCTGCCGAACTCGCAGTTGCGCGGCGCGGTCCTCGACGGCAAAAGCGATATGATGAACGGACCCAGCGCCCTGACCAGCGGTCGGGGTACTTGACGATAGCTGCTGCAGATCGATCGTGTCCGCAGCATTGCCCCCTTCGATCACATAACGAGTGACGTCACCTTCGGTTTCAGCTTTCTGGTATCCCATGAAGGTCAGCAGTTCACCCGTCGCATGGACATCCTTCAGAGCGAACCGAGCGCCTCGGAACCCAAGAATCGCGACCTCATCGGGAACACCGCCCTGGGTCCAGGCTGTCCGGCCTCGCGCATCAGACTCGACCAATGCAAAGCTATCGCCATCGGGGCCGTCAAAAGACAGACGCTTTTCTCCGAAGACCGTGCCATCGGCCAGCCCAGTCACGCCCTCAGATGCAAGACGTTGTTTCCAGAATTCGACACCGCCTGTAGGGATGGCAAACTCGGTCACACCTACCTCGCCGGCACCTCTGCGCCCTTTTGGCATCTGACCAAAAGGAAAGTAGGTCATAACCGAGCCCGGTGTTCCAACCTCATCCCCGTAATAGAGGTGATACACCTCAGGCGCATCGAAATTGACCGTCTTTTTCACCCGGCGCATGCCAAGTGTGTTGGTGAAAAAAGCGTTGTTGGCGCTGGCGTCTGCGGCCATCGATGTGACGTGGTGCAGCCCTTTGATATCTTTGATCATGTTCCGCTCCTGGGCGAGTGTTCAACTTGCATCAAAGATGGCGCATCTATTATTAAAGTTAATAGATAAGTATGTGGCTTTATTATTGTCGAAAACGGAATTATTAAGCTGACATGATCGAGCTCAAGCCCATCCGCGTTCTGCGCGCCGTATCAGACCTGAAAAGCTTTTCCCTAGCAGCGCGCGAACTGGGCATCGCGCCGGCATCAGCAACACGCATCATAGCGCAGCTTGAGAGAGACCTGGGCACACAGCTTCTGTTGCGTACGACTAGGCAAGTTTCACTAACCAGCGCCGGAGCGACTGTCCTTGCGCAGTACAGACCGCTTTTGGAGGGGTTTGAAAAGGTCACACGAAATCTTCAAAGGGCCAATCAACCTGACAAGGGCCATCTGCGTCTGACCGCACCGGTATCACTAGGCGTCACGTTGCTGCCGCAAGTGATCTCGGGGTTTCGTCGCGCCTATCCGAATATTTCAGTCGAGATCAACTTCACCGATACCCTGCTTGATGTGATCGAAGAAAACTGCGACCTCGCTGTGCGTGTATCGGGCCCGCCGACCGACAAATCGACAATTTGGCGCAAACTGTGCGAAGTTCCGCGGCATATGATTGCTGCGCCGTCTCTGTTTGAACGCATCCCCAGACCTGATCATCCGCGCGATCTGAACCCAGACTTTCTGATGTCTTACAGCGCGCAAGGCCGCTCGGAAACTTGGGATTTCTCAAATGCAGGTGGCAACGTTTCAATTCAAGCAGGAGGAAAGGTAATCTCCAACAATGGAGACTTCCTCTACGCTCTTGCGGTCGCGGGAGAGGGCATATGTGTTCTACCGGATTTCATTGCTGACAAGGGGTTGGCTGGCGGGCAAGTTGTGCAGGTGATGCCAAACTGGTCTATCGCGTCGTTATGGTTGACGCTGTACTACCCCCCATACGAACAACTCCCACCGATCGTTGGAACGTTTGCAGAGTACTTTGAGAAATTTGTTCAAGACCACCCGCACCTGGAGACACAAATTTGAAGCCATTTGGGCTGTAAATCAGCTCTGGTTCTCTAGAGGGCAAGTCAGATTGAACGACACTGTTTACGGGAAAACGAAATGGGGGTGCCTATGATAAAGCGCTCAATGTGGCGGTCAGCTTTCGCTAAAATTGGACGATTTGCGTTTGGATTTGCCTTCTTGTCTGTCAACGTCTGCGGTACAGCGCCGCTAAAAGTACCGACACTATAGGCCAAAGGGAAAATGCGAAGGCCGGTTTTGCCCAGCATGCGATAGTTCGTGAGGGAAGGGATTCGTCCTTCCGGCAATTTTTCCGCGCCAAAGGGAAGGTTGTCTGCAAGTGCTTCAGACATAAGTTCCTCCGTTTTTGGTCAGTTCACATAGTTTTTCGATGTCTTCCGTGGCACCTGCCTCGATCGAGATCGTGCCGGGTGGTCCGAAAGCTTCGGAGGGATTGATGCAGACAAGGGTCCAATCCGAAATCTGAACGGCGAAGGTGCTGAATGCAGCAGGAACCGTGCTGATCGGAGCCGGAGCCAGAAGGCATAGACTTCAAAGACCAAGAAGCCTCTGCGCGGAATTTTCTCGCAATGATGCAGTATGGCAATCAGCTGATAGGTTATCCCTATCGCGACATTCGTCCGCGCTGTGGTTATCTGACTGCCAGTCTTATGAAAAGCGCACGCCCTGGTATCGACCCAAACTATCAGGCATTTATACAGCTTGTGTTCTCGAAGGGCGTCTTCGTGAAGTCCTCGAGTTTTTAATCAGCCGTTCCATAAAAACGGCTTTGACAAAGGCAGTGTTTATACGCCTCAGGGCAACAGTTACAGATTACAGTGCATAACCCCATGGACCCGCAATGTTAGAGATGGGTTGGAGATTCTGGCCGAAGCCGATAAACATATCGACCCCGATACGCTATATCTCAGATCGGACAATGCGTATCGGTCTGCCCGGATTGTGGTGGTGAAGTCTATATGAACGTGCACAGTAGCATGTTTTACATCGACGATCCCTATAAGGATCAACTGGGCAGGCTGAACAACTGGCTAGACCGGAAATCCGGTGAAAAGCTAGTCGTGCTAAAAATCGGCGTGGGATTTAACACGCCGGGCGTCATACACGCGCCGTTCGATCGCCTCGCTGCCTGTCCAAAGTTTAGTGCCATGTCAGGGTCTCTTTTTTGGAGAATGTCCACATAGACAAAAGTGGATTCGTCGTCGAAGGTGTTGAACACAACACGGTCCAGCTTGCAGGGATTTTGACGCAGCCAGAATTGCATCAGCCTCTAGCTGATCGACGAAATCATCCAAAGTGGTGGGCTTTCTGGAAAAGATGACCAGCTTGCTCAGATCAATTGCGTCGAATTACGGGGAGTTTGGCATTTGTAGCTCCGCAATAAGAGGGGGCCAGCTAGGCCCCCCACGCAGGGATTTTCAGGCCTTGATCAGATGCCCGCCATCGATATCCAGCACAGAACCTGTCAGGAAACCGTTGGTCATTGCCATGATGACAGCTTGAGCGATTTCGCTGGCCCTGCCGACGCGGCCAACAGGGAGCGATCCACCAACCTGTGCGTACATGCCTTCACGTGCCTCTTCTGGCATGCCTGCATAGGCTTCGGTCGCAACCATCCCGGGGCTGACGCAGTTGACGCGGGACTTACCCGCCAGTTCTTGCGCGAGCCCCATGGTCAAAGCCTCAACAGCCGCGTTCACCGCTCCTAGACCGGTCGCGCCGGCCGATGGGCGGCGGCTCAGCACGCCGGAAAACAGCGTGATTGATGCGCCGTCGGCCAGATACGGCAGCACCTCGCGAGCGGTCACGTAGGGGCCAATGAATTTGGCCTCAATCATGCCGCGCAGGTCGTCAGTTGGCAGTTCAGCAAACGCGCCGTGCGCAGCGCTGGATGCCGAGATGACGAGATGATCGACCTCGCCGAGGCTGGCAGCCCATGCTTTGACAGCTGCTTCGTCAGTGGTGTCGACGGAAGCGACCGAAATGTCGCCTTCAATTTCAGACGCAACGGCCGACAGTTTCTCTTCGTTGCGGCTTGCGATTGTAACCTTGGCGCCCAAACTGGCTGCAAGTTCAGCTGTTGCCTTGCCCATACCGCTAGCGCCGCCAACGATGACGACATGTTTGCCTTTTAGTGCGGCTTCAATAACGTTTGTCACAGTTCAACTCCTCTTTCTTTCAGTGGCGTTCGCACCGGATCGCAGCTCGGGGTTGGTTCTGCTGGTTGAGGATCACTCTTCCAAGCCCAACTCCGGTGTTAGATGCTCCAGGCAACCATTGTGTCCCTTGAAGCTATCGACCCGCCGCAATCTGAGCGTTTGTTGTTTCTGATCGGATATCTAATGCGCAGCACGAAGTTGTTGAAATGGATAAATAGAATGCAATAAATTTATCCTATGAATATCAATTCTCTCGACCTTAACCTCCTCAAAGCCTTCGATGCGATGTACCGGGAACGACATGTCGGCCGCGCTGGGGCGTCTATAGGTCTTGCTCAGCCCTCCATGAGCAACGCGCTGAACCGGCTTCGCGCCAGGTTCGAAGATCCACTCTTTCAAAGGGGGCCGGGCGGAATGGTGCCAACCAGCCGCGCGGAAGAATTGGCACCAAAAGTGAAAAGCGCGCTGTCGATCGTTTCCGAAATGCTGGAGCAAACCGAGTTTGATCCCAAACACGCCCAAGGCCAAATCACCGTTGCAGCTTCGGATTTAGCAATTCTTCGCTTGGCGCCTGCGATGGTCACTTACTTTGCAGAACACGCACCAAATCTTAGCCTGATCTTCGTACCGATGAACAAAACGGATCTGATTCATCAATTGGATGCCGAAACAGTGACGTTGGCCATTGGTACATTTGGACATCTTCCTGCGCGGTTTCATCGACGGACGATTATGCCGGATAGTTTTGTATGTATCGCCCGTCGCGATCACCCTTTGACCGGAGATGGTTTGACACTTGAGTCGTTCCTAGAGGCTCGTCATGCATTGATGACACTGAACAATGACAAAATCGGCTTGGTAGATAAGGCACTGAAGAAACTTGGAAAAGCACGGCAAGTGGTTTTGACCTGCACCCAATTTGCTCTGCTACCCGATATCGTCGCTCAATCCGACTTGATTGCAACTGTGCCAACGTCGTTGACACCGGTTGCGCGGCGCGCCGGGTGTGACGTCTTTCCAACGCCGCTGGATTTGCCGAAATGGGAAAGCGAAATGGTTTGGACCCAGAAAACAGCACATGAACCCTTGGGGCGCTTCGTTGTAGACTCATTCACTGAAATAAGCCGTTCGACGGAACTCGATCTGGGAAACGCGTTTCCTGGGGTCAGTATTCATAACAAATAGATGACTGTGGCCTGCCGCGCTAACGCTAGAGAAAAAGGGGGACGCTACGCCATCTGCTCGACGCTCAGTCAGAAAAAAACCGCTAAAGCCACCGCTCCAAATTCCAGGCCGTGAATCCTGCAGCGCAACGAAAATCAATACATCCTGACCTTACGGGTCGGACTGAACGTAGCATCATCCAAAGCCTTAAAGCTACTTTGGTCCGGTCAGCCCTTTCAGAACGAAATCCGCTGTGCTTGGGCTGCTTGCGAAGGGTAGATCATAAACAATCGCTAGACGGCTCAGGGCTTTGACATCCACGTCGTGCGGCATCGGCGACATTGGGTCGATAAAAAAGAACAAACCGTCCAGCCGGCCTTCGCAGATCATTGCCCCAAGTTGCTGGTCGCCGCCTAGTGGTCCACTATGCAACGCGGTGACATTAAGCTCAGGCAACGCGGCCCTGAGGCGGCCACCGGTGGTTCCGGTGGCGAACAATTCCGCCTGACTTAGGATGTCAGCATGGGAATGGGCCCATTCGACCATCAGATCTTTCTTGGCGTCATGGGCAACCAGGGCCAGTTTCAGCGGTCTACCTGATGAATTGCTCGACATAGTCCGCCCCTAATCCAACTTCCTCATAGTGCTTACGGCACATCTCGATTTTAGTGAAGACGTCCTCATACCCCATGGTTTTGCCCCATGGGTCAACGTAAAGCATCACGCCGTTGACCTGGAAATAGGTGATCATTTCGTCGACATCATCGGGTACAATCAGAGTGTGGGTTTCGCCCGGCGGTTCGAATACATAGCCGCCTTCCTCCGCGACCCAGTCATGTTCCAGATAGTGCCATCGACCTTTCAGAACAAAACCATGAACGGGCTGCGGATGCCGATGCCTCGACAGAACCCCGGATTTCCGCACCCGCAACAGGTTCATCCAGTACCCTTGGGACCGGTTCAAGCATAGCGGTCGGAACGAGACGTTTTCGGTTTGCGGCACCCAGACCCTCTCGTCTTTGGCGACGGCTTCAGGGATGACGATCTCATCCTGCGCATCCTTGGGGAAGGGCAGTTGATAAGGCATCCTGGGATCGTCGTCGTTTCCTTGTACTGGCATCGGTTGCCCTCCTCACATTGCAGAATAGCCGCCATCCACAGGATAGACAGCGCCGGTCACAAAAGCAGCCTCATCCGACAACAGCCAAGCGGCCAGTGCGCCAACCTCGGATGGTTTGCCCCAACGGTCCAGCGGCGTCCGACCCAGAATGGGCTGGTTGCGAGCCGGATCGGCGCGCAGAGCTTCTGTCATTTCGGTTTCGATCCATCCGGGTGCAACTGCATTGACGCGCACACCATCTTCAGCCCATTTCCCGGCCAAAGCCTTAGTCAACTGCGCCACGCCGCCTTTGCTGGCAGAATAAGCAGGAACAAGTGGCCCACCAAAGTAACTGAGCATCGACGCGGTGTTCACGATGGCGCCACCTGACTCGGCCAACAAGGGTTGCGCGGCCAGACAACAGCGCATGGTACCGGTCAGGTTGATATCGATCACTGTCTCAAAAACGTCGATCTCATACTCCGCGCCACGTGCCAGAATACCTGCGCAATTGACCAGCCCGTCAAGCTTCTTAATCCCACCGAAGAACGCGGTTACAGCCTGAGTATCCCGCACATCCAACTGCGCACAGAAGTCGTCAGGGTGCTGCGCGGCATATTCCGCAACCTCTTCAGCTCCGACACCTGTCGCAGTGATGCGCCATCCCTTTCGGCGAAGTTCCCCCGCGATACCAGCGCCTATTCCGCGGGTGCCGCCAATTACAACGGCGTATTTCATGAATCAGTCTCCTTCCGCAAGAAACGCCTCGACCGCGTCGCTGCGAGGCATCGGGGCAACCGCACCGTACCCTTGGGTCGAAAGCGCAGCAGCGGCGTTGGAATAGCGTGCGGCCTGAAATGGGTCGTCGCCCGCAACAATACGAGACAGGAAAGCACCGTCAAATGTGTCGCCTGCGGCTGTGGCATCCACCGCTTGGACCCGGCGGCCTTTGACACGTTCGCGCTTGTCTGGTGTCGCAACCAGAGTCCCTTCGGCCCCCAGCGTCAGGGCGACAATTTTTGCACCGAGGTTTAGGTAGAAATCTGCGATGTCATCGGGATCGGACAGGCCAGTCAGTTGCTCGGCATCATCCAAACCAGGAAGGGCAATATCGCATTTTGACATTGCGGCGTGCGTCACAGCACGGGCGCGTTCGATCGGCCAGAGCTTCAGGCGCAGATTGGTGTCGTAGGACACGAGGCCTCCGCCGTCCTTTACAATCTCAATGGCCCGAAACACAGTATCGGCGGCAACATCCGAAATCGCCTGACTGATCCCCGAAACGTGCAGGATCTTGGCCGATTGCAACGCCGCCACCGGCAGATCGTATGGCTCCATCCGACTACTGGCCGAGCCTGCGCGGAAATAGCTAAACTCATGCCCGTTCACGCCATGCGTCACAAAATAGACCCCGGTATGAGCATCCGCGACCTGACGCACAGTCGAGGTGTCGATCCCCTCGGCCTTCCACAGGTCCATGAAGGAATTGCCGAACGTATCCGCGCCGACATGCGTCACGTAGCCAACGGACGCACCCTGCCGCGCGGCGGCGATTGCGCAGTTCGAGGTGTCACCGCCATGTCCTGGCAGGTAGTTCCCGTCAGGCTGCTGGTTGAACTCCAGCATCGGTTCGCCAAGGCACAAAATATCGGGGGTCATGGTCATCTCATCTTTGCAAAAAAGGGCCAGCCCCGGTGGGCTGACCAAGGGGTTTGGGAGGATTATTCGGCCGTATAGCTTTGGCCGACACCCGGAATCTTCCAGATACGGAAGTTCGGGATCTCGGGGTCTTCAAAATTCATGTCACCATCGACCCAGATATGCAGGTGGTTCGAGACCACATACATCTCGCCATTTGGACCCCAGGCCAGCGTATCCGGCCAATTCATTTCCGGGTGGTGGACAAAACGGCTGACCTGACGGGTGGATTCATCGAACTTCATGATCCCGTCCAGCGACAGCGCGGTCATGTAGATGTTGCCTTCGTTGTCCGCCGTCAACCCGTCGGTGTTGGAAGGCAGCACCGCAGCAACCTCAACCGCGTTTTCGATGACTGTCTCATTGGTCTCGAAGTCCCGCAGGATTTCGGTCGGCAGGCTATACAGGTGATTGCCCGTCAGGTTGGTCCAGTAGAGCGTTTCCTTGTCGCCTGACAACGCGATACCGTCGGCACCGGTGCGCATACCGCCATTCTTCAGTACCGGACGGTCGTCAATGTTGAAAAAGAAATTCGGCTCGTCATTGGTGAACCGGTGCTGGTCCAGAATGCGGCGCACCGAATTGGTTTTACTGTCATAAACAATCAAGCCACCATGCAGCGGGTCACAGAATATGCCGCTGTCGGCGATATAGGCAAAGCCGGTGTCGTTATCGACAGCCAGATCGTTCAGGAAAGAGCACTGGCGATCCGCCTCTTCCGCGGTGAAAACATAACGCTGAATTTCCTTGTTCTCTTTCAGATCCCACAGAACCAGCTTCGCGTCGCCATCCTTGAACGGAGGGCCTGCAACATGGCCCTGATCGAGAATCCACATCACGTCATTGCGGTCGATTTCAAAACCCAGCACGGCTTTCAGGCCATCGGGGTTCGACATGCTGTTCATGTCTTCAGACGGAAACGCCTCGAGTTCCCAAGTGTCGCCGTTCTTGACCAGCTTGGAGACGGTTGAGGGGATCTCGGCCCCACCCCAACGCGCGGTGGACACATAGATGTTGCCCTGGCTGTCGACCTTGGCGCCTTGAACCAACGCTTTGCCGTAAATCTCGCTCCCTTCCCAAGCGGATTTTGTCGCCGCGTCCTTGACGGCATAGGGCAGAGTGTTCCATTCCGCGACCACCTCGGGCCCGTTCGAGAGCGCCGGGGTAGCCAGGACGGCGGTAAGGGCCACCGTGTTGAGCATTCGTTTCAGCATGTATTCCTCCCTTGTTGTGTTCTGGTGTCCCGCAGGTTGTTGCGAGCAACCTGCGGGACGGTTTGTTGTTTTAGATACGGCCGTATTTCGCCAGACCTTCGCGCAGCGAGCCGCTTTCAATGATCAGACGCGCCTGTTCGGCTTCGCGCTCATCAATTTCGCGTGCCATGTCCAAGATCGCTTCGGCGTGTTCACGGGGGACCACAACCGCACCGTCGATATCTGCAACGATGATGTCGCCGGGGTGTACAATCACACCGCCCATGTCGACTTCTACATTCGAAGCCAGCGTACGAACGCGGCCCAGAGTGGTGCCCGGGTTAACGCAGCGGGAATAGACCGGGAAGTCATAGTCGCGCTTGATCTCGACCAGATCCCTCACGCCACCGTCCAGAACGGCACCTTCGTGTTTGTTGGCAACGGCTCCGGCGGTCATCAGACCACCCCACAGCGCCACATCGGTGGTGCCATTGGTCGAGATCACGATGACCGAACCGGCCTCGGATTCGTCGATTGCGTCAAGCGCGTGCTGCGGAGGCAGGAATTCATCGGTAGGGCCTTCCAGAATTGTTACGGCCGGGCCAACGATCTTCTTTTCATTGATGCGCGGCTTGATCGAGGCCGGCAGAAATCCGGTCTTGCCGGACACCTTGTCCACAGCATCCGCGACGGATGCGGTGGCCACGTCGCGAAACCCGGCGACGAGTTCTTGGGTGTTCATGAGAGTATCCTCTTACGTTGGGAAGATTGAAAAGATGCGGCCGTGAGAGCCGCGTTGATTTGTGCGCGAGCCAAGTCTATGTGACCGGCCTCGAGCGCCTGGGCGGGCAGCAGATTTCCACCCATGCCAACGCAAAGCGCACCGGCGTTCAGATAGGTTTGCGCAGTGTCAGGAGACACGCCACCAGTCGGCATCAGGGCGAGATTGGGAAACACGGATTTGACAGCCTTCAGGAAGCCGGGCCCTCCGGCAGCATCGGCCGGAAAAATCTTGATCACCGCAGCACCGTTTTCCGCATGATGGTGAACCTCGCCCGGTGTCATTGCTCCGGGCAGATAGGGCACTTTCGCAGCACCGGCTTCGCGCGCAGCAGCATCGCTCCAGCACGGAGAGACAACAAATTTGGCACCAGCGGCCAACACTGCGTCAGCCTGATCAGCGTCAAGAACCGTTCCGGCGCCGGTGTGAATTTCAGGATAGCGTTGGCACAGCTCAGCGATCAGAGCTGCGGCATCCGGAACCGTAGTGGTGATCTCCAACGCGCGGATTCCGGCCTCGGCCAGCAGGTCACAGGCCGTCAAAGCGATCTCGGGGTCGCTATGGCGGATCACCGGGACAATTTGCGCAGATCGCAAAGTGCTGACGAAATCTACCATTTGTTCACCCAGTGATCGGGTTGCTCGTGCTCAAGAACTCTCGCGACTTCACGCGCAGCGCAACGCTGCAGCACCGCAACCGAGCGTTCAGAGTACCAGGCAGCGTGGTCTGAGACGATGGTGTTGGGGCTATGCAAAAGGGGGTTGGTCGGATCGACCGGTTCCTGTTCGAACACGTCGATCCCTGCCCCGAAAATGCGGCCTTGGTGGAGGGCCTGAGCCAACGCGGCTTCGTCCACCAATCCGCCGCGCGACACGTTGATCACGATCGAGGTTGGCTTCATCTGTGCGATACGCTCAGCGTTCAGAATATGCCGTGTTTCGGGCGTGAGAGGAGCATGCAGACTGATGACGTCGGACGCCTTGCAGAGGTTGATCAAATCCACCTTTTGCACATCCGCCGCTTGGGCTGCGTCGTCGCTAAGGTAGGGGTCGAAAACCAGAACCGAAGCGAACCCCAGGGCCCGGAACTTCCGTGCAGCTTGCAGGCCGATCTTTCCGCAGCCAATCAGGCCAAGGGTGGCGTTTTCGCGACTGGGGATCAACGCCGCCTGCCCTACTCCCCATTGACCCTGCCGCACTTCGGCATCCCGGGACGGAATGCGCCGCTGCACGGCCAAATACAGTGCCAGCGCATGTTCGCTGACTTCGGTTTCCGCACCATAGTCTGGTACATTCGCAACATAGATGCCGCGCGATTGCGCGTAGTCCAAGTCGATATTGTCGACGCCCACCCCATAGCGGACGACGACTTTCAGGTTCGGGCAGGCATCGATCACAGCCGCATCCACAATGCGTTCCCGCACAAGGATGGCAACCGGATCGAGTGCCTGCAGGGCCGGGACCGCCTCCGTTTCCGGCCCGACCGGCGCGATCTGAACATCCTGCTCGGCCAACACCGAAGCCTCGGTGTCATAGGCGGCATAGCCGGGTTCAAGAATTGCGATGGTTTGGTGGGTCATGTGACGGTCCCTCGGCATGGGTTATTGCGCCTTGTAGGCTTCGACGGCGGCGTCGAGGCGATCGGGCCACTCCTCGCCGATCTCTCCCACGATGTATTCGCGCACGGCAGGCTGCGCGGCTTCGCGGAACAGGGCCTTCTGCTCGGGGCTGACGGGGACCACTTCCATGCCTTTTTCCGACAGGATCGCGGTCGCATTCGCGTCCTGAGCAGCGGTCATGCCACGGTGGATCGTTTTCGAGATCTCAACGCATTGCTCGACGGCTTTCTTCTCGTCAGCCGTCAGGCCTTCGAAGAACATGTCCGACATCAGATAGGCGTGCCAGCTGAACACGTGGCCATCGAGCGAGACGTATTTCTGGTGCTGGTAGAGCGACGCGTTGACGATATTCGTCACGCCGTTTTCCTGACCGTCCACGACACCCTGTTGCAGAGCGCCGGGCAGTTCCGGCCACGGAACGGGTGTTGCCGATGCGCCGAGGCTTTCGACCAGAGTCACCCAGACAGGCGCGGTCATCACGCGCATTTTCAGGCCTTCCATATCGGCAGGCTCGGCCACGGGCTTCACGTTGTTGGTGAAATTGCGCACCCCGTTGTCGGCCACGCCAAAGCTGCGGATGCCGGTTTTCGCCCGCATGTCTTCAGCCAGCGCGTCACCGAATTCACCGTCCATCACCGCCCAGGCCATCGCCTGATCGTCGAACAGATAGGGCATCGCCAAAACCGAGAAGGGTTTATAGACAGCCGAGATCGGGCCGTCATGGATCGCCGCCATCTGAACGGTGCCCAGCTGCAGCCCTTCCATGATCTCGGACCCGCCTCCCAGCTGCGATGCAGGGAAGATCTGAACATCAATCGAACCCGAGGTTTTGCCCTCGACGCAGGCCTCAAACGCCAGCGCTGCGGCGTGTTTGGGCGAGCTCAGGTCAGCGGCTTGAAAATGTGCGTATTTCAGCTCTTTAGCTGAGGCCGCACTGGCGGCGGTCATTGCAACAACGGCTGTTGCCGTCATCAGTTTCGACATGGTTTTCATGAGGTTCCTCCCTTTCATGTCAGTTCGCAAATCCAAAGAAGTTGGGGATGAAGGTGCTGACGCCCGGCACAAGAATGACCAGAAGCAGCACCACGAGTTCAGCCAGCAGCAGCGGCAGAACCGCTTTTGACAGGCGTTCGATTTTCAATTGTCCGACCGTGGCGATCACGAACAGCACCGGACCAACCGGAGGGGTGATCATCCCGATGGTCAGGTTCAGCACCAGCATCATCCCGAATTGCAGCGGGTCGATCCCGGCGGAATAGGCAATAGGACCGAGGATCGGCGTCAGAATGATCAGCGCGGGCAGCGTGTCGATGAAGAAGCCGCAGATCAGGGCAAAAGTCGCCAGAATGAACAGAATACCCAGACGGTTGTCGGTGATCTGGGTAATCAGCTTCGCCAGTTCCTGTGGGATTTGCAGGTAGGTCAGCAGCCAGGCAAAGATCGACGCCATCGCCACGATCAGGAAGACCGAGGACGTCACCACAGCAGCCCGCACAAAAGCGGCGTACAGGGCGCGGACCGTGAAGGCGCGCAGGATGAAACCAAGAAACAGAGCGTAGGCTGAGGCCACCGCACCCGCCTCGGTGGGAGTAAACACACCAAAAAGGATGCCGCCCAGAATGATTGCTGGCATGATCAGAGCCGGAATGGCCGACAGGGTTGCACCGCGCAATTCAACCATTGTGGCGCGATGTTCACGCCCGCGATAGCCGTTGCGAGTGGACACGATATGGTTCGCGATGGCCAGCGCAACGCCCAGCAGAACGCCAGGCACAATTCCGGCCAGAAACAGTCCCGCAACCGTCACTCCATTGGTTGAGATCGCAAAAATCACGGCCAGAATGGAGGGCGGGATGATCGGGCCGATGGTGGCCGTCGCAGCGGACAGGGCACCGGCGTAATTCTTCTCATACCCGGCCTCACGCATCATCCGCATGACGATGGCAGAAGGCCCTGCTGCATCCGCCAGAGCAGAGCCGCTGATCCCCGCGAACAGCATCGACACAAGGATGTTCACATGCCCCAGCCCGCCACGCACATGGCCAACCAGAGCGTTGGCAAAGCGCAACAAAGCGTTTGTTAGCCCGCAGGCCGTCATCAGTTCAGACGCGAGAATGAAGAACGGAACTGCCATCAGCGGGAAACTGTCGATCCCAGCGAACATGCGTTGGGTTGCGACCAGTGGGTTCAACGAACCGTCGATAAAAATCGCGGACAGGCCGGCGATCCCCATCGTGAAGGCTACGGGAACGCCCAGAAACAAAGTGGCAAAGAACAGGATGATCAGGGTTTTTGCCACGGCTCAGACCTCTGCCTCTTCGCTTTTGGCGCTGGGACCGTGTTCAAACTCTTGGCTTACGAAACGTTTTGCGAAAAAGGTTAACTGGATCAGGAACAACGCGCACCCGATCGGGATGGCGAGATAGGGGATGCCACGCGAAATGCCGGTGGACATGGTTTCCTTGTTCCAGCCGAATTCAACGAATTTGACGCCCAGCCACAGCATCGTCGCCATGAAGGCAAACATGACGAAGACGATGCCCCAGCGCAGCATTCGGGCCAGAGCTTCGGGCAGCAAATCCGGAATTGTGGTGATCGCGACCAAGCGTCCTTCGCGCAAGGCAAGACCGGCCCCGCAAAACGCGACGAGGATCATCAGATGTCTGGCGACCTCTTCAACCCAAGCCAGGGAGGTACCAAAACCGTACCGCCCCACCACATTGGCGAAGACGATTGCAAAGACCGTAGCCAGCGCCAAAGCCACCAGCGCCCGGTTCAACGCAACAATCCATGTTTCCACAGTTTGCAAAGACGCCCCTCCCAATGCCGTCTCCTCGTGAGAATCACGCTGGCATACAGTATGCCAATCTGTCAACGCTAACACATTGTATGCTAGAAACAGGCCTGCTACTGTCGCATTGAGGAGAGCGACATGAGCCCATTCAACAGACCGAAATCATTGACGGAATTGGTGACCGAAAACCTGCGCGAGCGGATTATCAAAGGCGAGTTCGAACTGGGTGAGCAACTGTCTGAAGCTCGAATCGCCAAAAATCTTGAGGTCAGCCGCACCCCGGTGCGTGAGGCAATCAATCGGCTTGAGATGGAAGGCCTGTTGGTCGTCGAACCGCAAAGAGGCTCATTCGTGTTCAACCTGGAGCCAGAGGAACTGGCAAAACTTTGCGATGCACGAGTCTGCCTTGAAACAACCGCTTTGACCTCGGCCATGCAGGCGAACCCGCAGGCGCTTCATGCCGCGCTTGAAAAATGCGTTGATCGGATGACAGCGGCCCGTGAGGCCGCGGATGATGCAGAATATCTTTATCTGGATACTCTATTTCACCAATGCCTTTTCGACTGTGCGGACAATCGGTTTCTGAACGATGCCTATCAGACGATTGCATTGAAAATGGCGGCGTTGCGCAGCCGGTTGGGGCATCACCCTGATCACATGGCTAAATCCTATCGGGAGCACATTGAGTTGCTTCAATGCGTCCGGGATGGTGACGTTCCACAAGCCTTGGATATACTGAAACTCCACATAGACAGGAAAGAAGGGTCTTATTGGAGCGATGCGACGCAGCCCAAGGGAACAGGTTCGGGATAGCGTCCGATGAATCGTTTGACCGGCTAGACCCAACCAGGCGAGAACCTCGGCGATGCCGGGTTCATTTGGCCAGTTGGTTCTCGTTCTAAAGCACGGGGCATTCTGGCCGGATGAACAGCGTCAGATATCCTCTAACCTTAAGCTCAACCCCGCGTGCTAGCATCACAGAGATCACGCCCCGCAGAGGTTGACACTTCATTGGCCAAAGCTTGATTCAGCAAGCCGAACAGGCGGTGCGAGGGGAAAGGACATGAATAGTTCGAAATGGGTTTTATCTGGCGTGACTCCAATCCCACGACATAGCATCGGATGCTGTGTTTGTTTGCGATTGGGTTCCGACCGCTAGACCTATTGGTTGAAACCGCTATCCGGCGTCCACAAGGCCTTCATCTAAAAATGGTTGCGCAACCGCAGGCCAGAACGGAAATTTTCGTTTGGTGAGCGCGAGGTCGCGGAACGCAGGCTGTGTTCCTCCGGGGCTGGCAACCTGCAGGATGTGGTCCGAAATCTGGCTGAACGGGCCGTAGAAATGGAACAGGGATTTCACCGCCACCGCTGATTTTTCGGCCAGCCGGATGCCGATCTGCTCGAAGGCTTCAGGATGGTAAACCTGAACACGCAGATCGTTGACCAACAAGTCGATTTCTCCATCCAGGCGGAGCCAGACCACGGTGCCCATGGGTTCAAGACCAGTGCCGAGATGCTGACCCAGGCCCATCTCGATATTCATAACCCTTGCAGTCAGGTCGATTGGATCCCCTGAAACCACACCGGTTTTTCCACCAAGCCGAAGCTTCAATCTGCTTCCAATACCCGCATCCTGACAAATACGCACTACTCCGGGATCCCAAAACAGACCGCTGGCAAAATTTGTCATTCCTCGCGCCAGCATGGCTTTCAGCAAGTGGGTGGCGTCGCCCGGAGCTCCGCCGCCGGAATTGTCACCCATGTCCGCCAGAACGCATAGACCGGACCGTGTACCAATGTGATCCAGTGCCTCGGAGATCGGTAGATACCGCGTGGTTACTTCGTTTCGCAATTCAACGAAGCGCCGCCCCAACTCCTCGGCCAGTTGTGCCCGGCCATCTGCTACTACCAACATCCGCGCGCCGACATCTTCGACATCTGCCCAGGGAAAACCGTGACTCAATGAAACCGACAACCTGCCAACCCAGAGTTTCGGCCTTATCGCGCCACAGATGAAGCGCCTCCGTCATAAGGTTTGGAGGCTCCTGGGTCGCCGTACCATGTCGCAGGAAATAGTCCTCAAAACCCGACATCGCAATCGGCATCGTGCAAAACGTGTTCGTTTCTGTCGAAAGTGCCGCAATGAAAAGTTTCATAAATTCTTTGTTCCCAACACGTCAGAGGACGAGAGTTCGACGTTCAGCGACTCCAACCCAGCCTGTTTGAGATAGTATTTTGCCTTTTCCGGATTAAAAACCTTTTGTTCAAGCTCAGCATTGAAATACTTCTGACCGGACCCGATTGGATGATCATTGCCGACCTCGTCTTGATCTACTCAGAATCGCTGTGTGACATCCGTATCGGACAAAAAACCGCCAAAAAGACCACAGCATTTGGGAAATGCACGCCCTAAAATGAAATTGGCGCTGTATACTGCTCTCTGTCTTGGATCGTCCGTCAACAGGCTATCGATCAGATAGACTTACAGACTACAGAGTTTGCGACAGAGCCATTTGCAACGTCACCTGACGGACCAAAGCAGAATAACCCTATGGAACTCAATGCTCATTATTTCAGCTTTATGCGCACATCTATGATTTCGTTTTCCTCTCTCTGCCAGCCTCTTGCACTGAAAGATTCCTGAACCATTATCTATTCAAATTGCTCACAAAGTTGGTTCACCAAGGCTTCCGCATCCGCCAGCGCCAGTTCACGCCCCTTGATTTTTAGCCGCAATTCACCGGATGCGACTTCTGCCAATACCTCTCCTCCACCTTTCAACGGTTTCTTTGGGAGGCGTAGAACTTCTGTCGGGCGACCACCTCGGCTTTTGCTCTGAGACGCATCCGACGAGTCACTCATTGCTTTTTCAAGGATACCCCATTCGGCCTTAGCATCCAGTGGACCTACTCCTGCCAAAGCGTCGCGAAGTACCGCTTGCGCCCCACTTCGAATGGCCGATGCCAGCTTTAGGCCCGCCTTCTCTGACAAGGCGACCGGGTGCTGGAGAAGATCGCCCAGGCTTTCATGGACCATTGCAAAGCTTCGGACCTTTGAACGCTTTGCTTTTGACGCAGCGGCGAACAGCACATCAACAGCCGCTTCAGTCGACGGGAAAACCCCCTGCCCTGCCGCCAGAACGGCTATGCGTCCTCTCTCATATGGTGTGAGATTGGCGCGAAGCTCGTTCTCTTCGACCATGGAGACATAGGCGCCCTGCCCCGTCCCCGCGTTGCGAACAAAAGCTGGGATTTCGGCGAACCGAGGATCCGTGCTCGCCAGCCGTCGGAACGCTTCAAGCCGCCGAAATCCGGAAATCAGACCGAAGCCATCCCCTTCGGGAGTGACTTCGATCGGTGTTCTCAGCCCATTGACGCGAAGGGATTCCAGGAGCTCTGCCATGGCTTCTTCATCTTCGACCATGCGGTCACGTCGAATGAAATCTGCGTCGATCTGGTCAAGTGGCAGCATCTGGGCCACCAACCCGGCCTCTTGTGCATCCCGCCACCGTGCAGCATCGCCCTGGTCCTGAGCCAGCGCAACACGGTCTGTAACAGCTGCCATTCCCCCAAGCGATGCTGCCTCGGCCGCGACTTGGGCGATAGGCGGCGGGGCGGATTTGGTCTCAAACGGGCTGACGGAGGGTTTCGCCGCGAAACCGGCCTCCAGTTGTTCAAGCGCCTCTGTATCCGGTGCAATCAGTCTTCTGCGTTTAGCCATCTGCCTGTCCTCCCATCTGCGCATCGCGCCACCAGCATCCGATCAGAACCTCTTTGAATTCGGCATAAGTTCTGTCGAAAGTCTCACGTCCGCGCACATATGTCTCACGGTTGAAATCGCGATAATCCGCTTCGTATATGCCGTTCACTTGTTCGCCCGCCTGCCCAACCAGCGCCGTGTAGTCCTGCCTGTAGGCATTCATGAAATCCCCGAAATACGCCTGAATGACATTGGCCATATCGGTCTGCTGGCTCGCGTCAAACCGCGTGATGATCGCGCGTACTACATCCCATTCGAACTTCAGTTCCGGTAAACCCGCCGCACGTTGCGCTGCGTTCTCACCATCTTCGATGCTGGCGAATGTCGTATAGAGCATATCGAAGAAACGACCGGTGGAATCGAATTCAAGGAACGAAGCCCCAAGCGGCACCAACAAAATGTCCGCCGCAGCCAGCGCATTGATCGTTAGGTACCCAAGAGCAGGAGGCGTATCGAGGAAAACAACGTCGTAGTCATTCAACACCCCTTCATCCTGAAGGAAGTTTGTCAGACCGTCCCATAAGGGCCAGCTTCTCAGGCCCATACGCCAGACGGGGATCTGGAACTCGGCCCAATATAGGTTCAGCTGCGCGCCGATCAGGTCGATATTGGGCCAGTGCGTTTTTTGGATAACGTCCTGAGGTGTGGTTTTCAAAGCCTCCTGCAGAGTTTCATCCAGAGGAATTTCGGGTTGCGCCGCAGCCGATCGGACGCGATTTTCCTCCTGCACCGCGCGCGCATAGTCTTTAGCGACCAGAGGGAAGACAGTTTGCCACTCATCAGCAACCTGGCCTCCGAGTATGGACGTCATCGAACCTTGGCTATCCAGGTCGATAACCAACACCTTATACCCATCCAAGGCTGCGGACATCGCCAGATGCGCGGCAGTGGACGTTTTGCCAACACCTCCCTTGAAATTGGCCACGGCCACGACCTTGGCCGGCAGGCCTTCGGGTCGGTAGGGCAGGTATTCCTTCGTGCTTACACCTTCCGCCGCAAAGTGCTTGCGCAGCGTTAGTACATCTTCAAGGGTGAACCACTTAGAGCCCGCCTCACCTTCGCCTTGTGGCAAATCTGGGTTCGCTTTTAAAACACGCCGCAGATGAGCCGGAGCAACCGGAATCAGATATTTTGTGATTTCCCAAATTGAAAATCGGCGCAGTCGCTTTTCACCATCCGGCGCATAGCCTCTACGGGCAAGGTCTTCGCGTCCTTTTGCACAGAAAGCCGCTGCTTTTGCGAATCGAGATGTCCCGATAGGATTAGGCAACTTCGTCGCTGCGATTTCCGGATCGAGGTTCAGATATGGGGGCAGGGGAGGTTGGTTGGTTTTACTCACTGTCGATGCCTCAGAAAATGTTCGTCTTTGCGACGTATATCGGGAAATGTAGCGAACATTGTTGGAGATGACTATCCTCTTCCGGTGTTTTTTCCACAGTTGATTGCAGTAAGAGGCGGTTTCGTGACGAAACTAAACATAATGAAAGGAAATCAGCACAAAAAACGTTTTATTTTTTTAGATGTTTTAGAACCTTTAGCGTAGAAGAACGTAATAAAAACAATGTAATAGATATACTTGAGTATCCAAATACGGTTCCAAAAGAACCATTTTACGGGATCATGGGTATCCGTTTACAGGACACCAGGCACCCAAGATCAGGAAGTAGGGGACTGATTCTCGGGATACTGAAAATCTCCGGAAAACAGACACTATTTCTAAGTGATTTCTCGCTGAGGACCGGGGGCGAAGTCGGGAACGGACTCGGATTGATTCAATTTCTGTGGATAACTTGCGTGCGTGATTCTTAAGGTACCTGAATACGGGATTGCCTTCATCCTGTGTTTGGGTACCCAAAAACTATTGAAGCAAAGGTACCTTTTGTGTCAGGGTTTTTGCAAAATGAGCAGCCAGGCAGAATCATGCCGGATACACAATTGAACATGGATCAGCTTTCGGGCGCATTGCGTCGAGAGACTGTTAAGAAGAATGTCGCAGCGATACACATCAGCGGCAAACTTTCTCTGCTGCAGAGAAAGCTTTCGAATGTTTTGTTGATGAACGCCTATGATGCACTGACGACCGCGCAGACCCACACGATTGATGCGCGGACGCTTGCTATGATGGTCGGGTACAATTCAAACGACTTCGACACTCTGCGATCCAGTCTGCGGGCATTGGCGGAAACAGTCGCGGAATGGGACATGCTGGATGAGCAGGGGCGCCAGGAATGGGGCGTCTCATCCCTGCTGAGTTTTGCCAAACTGAAGGGGGGGGTTTGCGAGTATTCATACTCACCCGCGCTGGCGCAAAAACTTTACGATCCGAAGATCTATGCGCTGATCAACGTGCAGATACAGCGAAATTTCAGTTCCGGGCATGGGCTTGCTTTGTATGAAAACTGCTACCGATTTGTGCGGACGGGCTCGACAGGTTGGTGGCCCCTGGACGTATTCCGTAAACTGATGGGTGTTGATGGCAGTGACTATTACGCCAGTTTCAAACACCTCAACGCGAAGATCATCAAGCCAGCAGTCACGGAGGTGAACAAAAGCTCGGACATTTTGATCGAGCCTGAATTCCAAAAGAAAGGTCGAACCGTCACTGACATTCGTTTTCTGATCAAAGGTAATCCGCAAAAGGCGATGTTTGAGATCGACGATAGTGATGGGGTGCGCAATCTCGCCGTGTACAAAACTCTGAGGAAGCAGGGTGTGTCAGATCGCTTGGCGCGGCAATGGATCGCGGAGCACGGCGAAGACTATGTCCAGAAGAAGCTCGATTACGTAAAAGGGCAGGGCGGCGTAAAATCGACTGTCGGGTACTTGTCGGCTGCTCTGCGAGATGACTACGAAGATCCGAAGGAAATTCCAAAACCCGAGTCTAGTCCCGAAGCCATCGAGGCCGCGCGTAAGCGGGTCGCGAAAAAAGCGTCGGAAGAAAAGGCATATGCTGCCCGAACAGCCGAAAGGCAGGCAAGGGCACGCAAGCTTGCTATCGTAGAAGACCTGGTTTCGCGGCGAAACCCTACACAGCGAGATGCAGACAAGCGGCTGTTCTTAGCTGGTTTGGACAATGATCTAGATCGAGAGCATTTTCGATCTCATGGCTGGCGCTCGGGCTTGAACGCCAAAGCTATTTTCGAGTTTTGGGAAGATCTGGAGCCAGAAGCCTTCGCCGTTTGATCTCTAGCAAGCAGCGAAAAACGGATGACCCTCCGAATGTAATCAAAATCTTCCGATAACGCACATTATGAGTTCGAATTGCAATTTTTTCAAGCTGGGCGCTTAGCCCCGCGTCCGCCGGTTGAATGATAATGTGTGCTTTGAACGATGGCCTGATTCCATAAAAGAACACAGCCTTCCGCTGATCGTTTCCCTTACCTTTATTAAACACAAAGTTAAAGCATAATGTAGATCTCTGTGGTTGCTTGGGTGCGCATGTGCAGCGAACGGCGCAAAACACGTGTGAATACGCAGTTTTGCTCCCGCTTGATCAACGGCCGGTTTAGGCAGTCTGCGTGATCTGCTGACGGCACGTTACGAGCCTATGCTGTAATGGTACCGGGATCCGGTATGAGTACAAACCTGATGACATGGTTGCGCGAGCAATAGGCCAAATAGTTTGCACCACCAAATTAATGAGCGCGCAGTACTGCAAAACGACCAAGGACTTTGCTAGGATGCTCTGTGGGGTTTCCTGTCACTCATCCACAACACGAAACTCACCGGAAGGCGCGTCAGTAGGTGGCTCTTCGAACTGGTTGGAAATCAGACCACGACGGATGAGTTCTCGAATGGCGGCCGCTCTGGATGGCAATCTGTTCTCGAACCCCAATCATCGATGGCTTTAAGCTCCTTGAGGTCGAGCATCAGTTCCAGTCTTTCTGTGCGCTTTGGTGGTCGTTTTTGATCGGACACTGGAATGACCTCAGTAGCTTACGTCAGTTACTCCAAGCATGTATGGCATTGGGCCTGCGTGTCTACAGCAATGTTGGCATGTTGGGCTGGATACCCAGGATCATGAAACGCCGCATGATGCGTTGGATACATATAATAAGTTTATGATTTTATTTGAAAAATCTTTTCGCTCTTAGGTTCTACTCCACAAGAAACGAAACGGAGTGAAAACGATACAGCAAGTTTTGAAGTCTGAAGTTCAGGAAGAAACCAACGACACAGGTATCGACAAAAACGCCTGGATCGCCAACGCGGTGACAGAAGTGCTGGCCGATACCATGGTTCTGATGGTGAAAACGCAAGGCGCACATTGGAACGTCGTAGGCCCACTCTTCCTGCCGATCCATGAACTGACAGAGCGTCAGTATCGCGCCCTGTTTGAAGCTGCGGATGATTTGGCCGAGCGTGTGCGCGCTCTGGGTCAGGTGGCCCCGATCTCGTTCACGGACATGGTTAGCCAAGCCAAGTTGACCGAAGAAGAAACAGTAAAAAACGCAGAGGGTATGATCAACCAGTTGGTTGCGGACCACGAAGCGATTGCCCGGAACCTGCGTGAGACTGCCGCGACAGCTGCCCGTTATGGCGATGGGGCTACAGAGGATTTGATGAACGCTAGGATGGCGAAGCATGAGGAAGCGGTCTGGATGCTCAAGGCAATTGTTGCGGCCTAATTGGCAGCTCCCATTGATATGAACCAAAGTTTGAGACGAAAGGAAAATTTGATGACACGCGTTGGGTACGAGACAAAGGCGCAGCTGCAACTGGATAGCTGGAATGCTCAAATTGATGTTCTCGAAGCCAAGCTGAAGGTGGCCGAAGCGGACGCCAAACTCGAGCTCAAGGAGCAGCTCAGTAAGCTCTACAAGGCTAGGTCTGACGCAGAGGCTCAACTGAATGACTTGAAGTCGACCAGCGACGAGGCCTGGGAAGACGTCAAAGAGGGCTACGAGGCTGCATGGGGCGATATGCAGAGTGCTTTGAAAGAAGCGGCGGACCGGTTCGCGTAAAGCTGGGTTTGTGAACAATGCTCGTGTCGTGAATGGGGACCGGAATGCAAACACCTAGAGAATTAGTGAGGTACTTTCGCGGGTTCCTAACCATCCCTGCTGCCATAAGCCTCTCAGGGCTTTTGGTGGCTGGGATTGTCTTCAAGACGGAGCAAGTGCTCATAAATTGGGGTTGGTCCTCTTCTGATTGGCTCAGTGTTTTCAATCACACTGCGAGCAATGTGCTCAGCGCAATCTCGGCAGCATCCATGTCCGCGTTGGTCATGGTCTATTCCATTGTTCTGCTGGTTTACACTTTGGCTGCAGGATCCATTGGGCCCAGGCTCTTGCAGCGCTTCGGCGAAGACAGGGTAAATCAGCTTGCAGTTGGCTCACTTGGAGCAACGTTTTTATACAGCTTGATAGTTTTGTGGCTGATACGCGATAACACATCCTTTAATTTGGCTATAGCGATTGGAAAAATCTATTCGATCATCTCAGTTCTCTTGCTGTTGCTCTTCGTTCATACTGTATCGACGCGTTACAATTGATCAGGAGGCAGCGCGGATTTCTGAGGCCTTGGATCGCCAAGTCAGCACCGCAATCGAAAACAGCGCAGATACTCCATCTTCAGAGGCAGTCCCTGAAGAGGGAGACAAGCGCCAAGTCTTGGCTTCGGGCACTGGATATGTGAATTCGATCAATACCGAAGGTCTGGTGAGTGCGGCCAAGTCGAAACCGCACTTGAACGAATTTAATCAACCTCCTTGGAAATATGAAGTCCGGTTCGGCTGGAGGGCAGCGAGTGGGCTATCTAATAACCATTAAAGAAGTACACTACGATAAGGTGGGCAAATTTTTTTGAAAGGTAGCCACTGAGTAACGTAACTAAAGAGCTACTTTTCCCGCGATGTTTGAGTTCGGCGAGCCGATGATTTGCGCTCGCGGCTAATGTCTGCAACCGGGCAGAGTCTGTATAAATTCAGGTGGGTGGCGAATTTATCTTATGGGCCGTAGGTGCTTTTGGTCGCGTGTACAGCAAAATTGCGTCAAAAACGCGACCTTCACCTTAGAGCTGAGCGATATTGCAGAAATGTCACCGTTCGGAAGGGGTGCCGTCTCCTCGGCTCCAAATGCCGCCCAGAGCGCCGCCGGGGGCGACATTTGATTGACATTTTGGGGATTTTGGCGCAGAATAATGTCATATTTAATTAACATTAAACCTATTTGAAATTTGCATATCACACTTGGTCGCCATTGGTGCAAAGCGTCCTTTTTGACGCAATTCCCAAGTGAAACTAGCAGATGTTCATATTTAATTCGGAGGCTTGTTTCAGCTATGCCTAGTCGCTTTCAATTTGTTTTCGGTCGTGTCACTCAGAAGGAAAACGGCCAACCCGTACACGGACTACTGGTTAGTATTCGCGCCGTTTTTGGCAACGTCTGGCACAAGCGAGATGACTGTAAGATCGACTTGGGGTGTGTATTGACGGCCGCTGATGGCCGGTTTGTGCTCACTGTAGATCCGTCGAAAATCCGTGAGGATTGCAAATGCGAAGGCCCCATGGAACTTCGGTTGAAGCTGCGCGATCGCGATGGAAGGCGCATTCACAAGGCTCGGCTCAAGTTAGAAGATTGTTCCTGTAGCGAAGGCATAAATTTCGACGTTGCGGTTCCGGCAGAAGAGCTCATCTGCCACCTGAACCGCCCGCTAAGCTGGGTCGCACCTGACAAGCCGTTTTTGCCAGACAGTATCTTGGATGACATAGAGGAAGCATTTGAGCTTGCCGATGCCGGTCGGTTGCAGCGAAAGCGCGTGGACCTCTTTGAGTGCGTTCGACCTACGCTTGCGATCTTCGGTAATGCGCTTGATGACGCATGGCACGTTATGAACGGAAATATTGCTGCCAAGGGGCGATTTGTGGATGTGCTAAATGCCCTTTGCGCCACGTCGTCAATGGGTTGCAGCTGTAACGGCGCGTCCGGCGAGGACGCAGGAACCGTGTTGCAGGATATTTTTGACGAAGATTGCAACAACGACGACTGCAAACCAGTCAAATCCAGACATAAGTCGGCCTGCTGTTCCGACCATGTCTGTCCGACGGGAAAATCCCTGATCGCCGACGAAGACATGAGCCTGATGGTATTCGCTGCGCTGCATGTGTCCTGCGGTCACCGTCCAACAATGGTCAAGTATGTCGGTGCGTTGTTGGAGCAACTATGTCGTTTCCAAGTGTTAACCGCGCTACACCAAGCAGCCGTCAACCTGATCTGCAAAAAGCCTCATTCAGAGCGGCACTTTATTGATTTGTTAGAATACGTGCTGTGTATCTGCACTGGTCAGGCCCACTGCGGTCAGGTGCCTTGCTCCCACCTCTGTGTCCGTCAGCCCATTTTGGATTGCATCACAGATGCCCATCGGAACTGGTGCGGTATCGACTGCTACACCGTGACCGAGATCAACCCCGAGCGTGCTTGCCCTGGTGATACTGTCGCTATTTGCGGATGCGGCTTTGGCGAAACAGCTGGGAAAGTGCAGTTCACTCAGCATGGAACGATGAATCCCGGCCCAATCGTGGAGCCGACCTCATGGTCGGGCAAACGCATCTGCGTGGTCGTGCCCACCAGTGCGGGGTGCGGATTGACGATCATCCCGCCTGCTCAGACCATCAACGTCTGTGATCGTTTTCTGGACTACCGCATAAGCGGAAAGATGTTGGCTGAGTTCGAAGGAACAAGCGCTGATATCCTCAAGTTCATCGTCAAAGGGCATCAAAATGACGACTGTCTGTTGCCTGGCGAGGTCCTCAAAATCCGCTGGAAAGTCTGTGCCGCAGACACTGTGACAGTTCGCATCGTGAACACCGAAACCGGTGCCGTCATCGCGCAGATTGCACCAGCCCCCGATCTGGGGCGTTGGGACTTTGATCAAACCGATTTCAATCAGACGACAAAGGTGCGTGTTGAAATCGTCGCGACCGGGCAATGCAAACCAGCTACCGTCAGTCAGGGTCTGGACCTCGTTTTCCAGAACCCGCCGGACCTGTCCATTGACGGGATAGAGGTAACGCAAGCGATCCAGTATTACCGTGCCGCCCAGCATCTGACGGATCCCGCCGATCGGGGCCCGGACAATTCGTTGCAACTAGTGGCAAACAAATCGGCTTGGGTTCGGACATATTTGCGCAGCGGGCAAGATCCGAATTTCGACAACGGGCAGCTCGGCAATGTCGGCGGTACCCTTCAAGTGGAACGCCGGGTCGGCGGAGTTTGGTCCACGGTGGCCAACATCCCTCCGTTCAACGCCCCGATGACGGCCCAGGACAGTTTCTCCAGCTATGACGCAGAGCGGCGCGATATCGACGCAACTTTGAACTTCATCATCCCGGCCAATGTTATGACAGGGCTATTGCGTCTTTCGATCACCGTCTCTTCGCCAGATGATTGCTATGGCGGTAGTGATAAAGCCCAACAGCTCGTCGATGTCGACCTTGAACAAGAGTTGCGCGTTGCAGCCGTCACGATCGGCTATCAAGGCCCACCAATGGGTGGTGGAGCGAATATTACGTTGCCAGCCCCTAACGCAGCACAGGTGGCCGCTGACACCAGTTTTGCGCTTCGGGTCTTCCCGGTGGGCAGTACACCCAACGTGCGTATCATCGACAGTCAGACCACAACGCAGGGGCTGACAAATAACATGTTCCCGGCAGGTGGATGCGATCCCAACTGGACACCAATCCTGAATTTCGTGGCCAATGCGCGCACGAATGACGGCAATCAGGGCGACTGGCTTTACTATGGTTTGGTGAATGCGGCGATCCCGCGCTCGCATGGCAACACAGGATGTGCCAGCGGCGGCAACGGTGCTGGCCTGTCCAACAATCCGGTCACGCTCGCGCATGAATTAGGCCATCAGGCGGGCCTGCCGCATGCCCCATGCGGTGCGGTTGGCACACCGAACGCGAGCTATCCGCTGTACGAGCCCTACGATACCGGTATGACAACAACCAATTCCAGCGGCAATACAGTCTATTCGGATGCGAGTATCGGCGAATACGGTCTGGACACAAATGACGGGACTATACATCGACCGGCCAACAGCGAGGATCTGATGGGCTATTGCGGCCCGCGTTGGGTTTCGATCTTTACGCATAACTACATGCTGAACCGTGCCGAATTTGACCCTGTCGCACTGGCAACGGGCGTCTCTGGCGGCAATGCGACAGGGGCAGGTGACATGGAAGTCGACCGGGAAGACCAGATACGTCCATTCGTGACGATTGTCGGAGCGATTGACAAAGATATGCAAGCATCGGTCGCGAGCCTCGTGCGGGTTCCAACGCGGCCCCTACGGATGTCTGGCGCGCGCACTGATCTTGTCATCCAATTGATCGGCGACAACGACGAGGTAATCTCATTCGCGCCGGTCTTTACAATGGATACGCACGACGCCAATGGAGATGGCTGCGGTTGCGGCGGAGGCGGCAAAAAGGATCCGGCTGAACCGCCCTACAACTTCATAGCAGCAATGGGTGATGTCGACCTTGGAACTGCAATTCGAATTTGCCAGGGTGATACGACCCTATGGGAACGCAAACGCCCGGCGCGGCCCATCCAAGTAGCATCGGCCGAAGCCAGTATTGGCAAATCTGGTCTAAAGGTTTCCTGGAAAACGAATGGAGCCAAACGAGGTTATGCCCCTGATGTCTGGCTGCAATGGTCCGCTGATGGCGAACGCTGGAACGGCCTGACGGTTGGCGTGACAGGCAACACTGTGGAGATCGACCCAGCCATCATCCCAGCCGACAAAGTCAGGATCAGGGTTCTGGCGCATGACGGCTATTCCACCGCGACGGCCGACACCAAGCCAGTCAAACTGCCCGTGGCGCCGCCCGAGCTTGCCATCATTCATCCCTTGGAGGGTCAGGTGGTGCGCGCAGACCGACCGCTACACCTCTGGGGCACATTCACAGGGCGAACCGCAGTAGAATCTGTTGAATGGTATCTGGACGGTAAAAAGGTCGCGAAAGATCTGGATGCCTGGGTCGACGCACTCAAACCCGGTGAGCATGTAGCAGAACTGCGCGCAAAAGGTGCAAACCCGGTGGCTATCAAGTTTTCTACAGGTGCCCGCTAGTTGACCACCTTTGATGCGCTGCAGAACACAACGTTCAAATGATCGCATCCAGGGCTGACGCCTGAAGTCCGGCGCGCGCTGGCCTACTATAAATCCTGTCGCGAGGGTCAGAACGTCGGCGGTTTGGCACGAACCCTTTACGTGTCAAAAACGGGCTCATCTGTTTCCTGTTTTCTCTGCAGAAGGTCGAAGAGTTTTTGCACGAACGCCGAATTGACGTGAAACATGAGGTTGGCCCCACTAAGTTTGCCCGTATATCGGACGCGTTGCCGTGGGCATATCAACTTGCCTAACAATGTCGGCTTTTCATCAATAGGAGCCTAGTTTAGGTACCAACTTCAAAGTTCGCTCGAACCATAGCTACGATGCTGCTTGTTGTTTTGCTGGGCCTGATAGTAGGTCTCGTGAATTGAGTACATGCGATGCTACAGAATTGTGATGGTGGGCATTGCTACGACCACTTTCATACGTCTGCAGAAGAGTTCCACGCTGGCTACACCTCAATTGCGCCACGCAAAATAGCACCACATGAATCAGTTCGAGCGGGGGCACTAAGGATGTTATCGTTTACTATGCAACGCCGTTGCGCTCATGTATCAGAATTTCCAAATGACACCTAACCGATCCGTGATTGCAATGGTATTGCAGGTCAAAAGCCTCTCTAAACTCAACAAACCGGGCAACCCGGAAAGGCCTCCCAACAGCTGAAACAGATTTCGGGCATTGTTCATGGTAGCGAACACGTTCTAGTGTGCAGATTTTTTTGCGGCACTATTCTGTAATAGAAAATTAGAATTGGTACATGAACCGAAAACTTCTCCCAATCGGCGTATTCGCCGTGGAAGCCTTCGCTGCCTGTACCGCTCTTCGTTCCGCCCCAGTTGAGGACGCAGGGCGTTTGGCGTCGAGGGCGCGGGGCCAGCGCTGATCCATGTTATCTATGAACCCAGCCATCATGCAGACGAGTCCTTTCAATGGGTTGTGGCAATGGTTGACAGAGGTCACCGCTGTAAGTTTTGCGCAACGTCCCAGGTTGAAGGCTAAACCCATGGTGACTTGGCCATGGTCATAGACTACATCCGCAACATACAGCGCGCCAATCGAATAAACTGAGGAACCCACCGATGAAAATGCTCACCATAGTTGCATTGATTTCCGCGCTTGCCACAAACGCTTTTGCCCATTCGAAAGTGGACACCACCACACCCGAAGACGGCGCGACAGTTACTGAGGTGCCCTCTGAGATCAGCTTTAATTTCACGGATGATATTCGCCTGACAAAGGTTAACATGATCCATCAGGATGCGCATACAGTCACGCTCGACTTGGGAGACCAGACAAGTTTTAGCCGCGCGTTCGCGCTCCCGCTTCAAGGCATGGGTGAAGGCATCTATCGAATTGAATGGCGGGGCTTGGGTGTGGACGGGCACGTCATGCAGGGTGAATTCACATTTACAGTGGACTGAGTATGCCCGATATCTGGGGAATAGGCGCAATACTGTCCAAGCTAATACTCTATGTCGGTATTGGCGGTTCGACTGGGCTTTTGATCACTCGGATTGCTTTCACCGACCTTGTGTCGCCTCTCAGCGATAGGATGCGTCTTCAGGTCGCGCTGTTGGCGGTGCTTGCGCTTGTTGCCTCTGTCCTCGGGTTCATGCTGCGTGGCGCTGCCCTGACGGGCGGAGCCGTTGGGATGACCGATCCTGAAATGCTCGGTCTGTTGTGGCAGACCTCGGTTGGCGACGTTCTCGTTTATCGGATCTTTGGGGCCATACTAATCATCACCGGAGTGTTCATTCCCCTCGTTGGGCAATGGATCGCCCTCGCGGGGGGATTGCTCGCTCTGTGGTCCTTTGCTCAGATCGGGCATATTCCTGAACTGGAACCAATAGGTGTTCGTTTGCTCTTGCTCTTGCACCTTTTTGGGTTCGCGTTTTGGATCGGCATCCTCGGACCGTTGCGCACCCTGTCGCTACGGCAAGAATATCTGAGCAACGCAGCAAAGTTGGGCCATCGTTTTGGACAGATGGCTTCGATAGTTGTCCCTGCAATGATTTTGGCTGGAATAATAATGGCTTGGATGTTGTTGGGCGATGTGAGGGCGCTGACGACTACCGGTTACGGGCAAACCCTTCTGATCAAAATTGCACTTGTAGTAGTGGTCCTGACGTTGGCGGCCGCAAACAAACTCCGCTTCGTTCCAGCCATGCAAGCAGGGGACGATAAGGCGGCGCGTCATCTAGCGCGCTCGATTGAAATCGAAACTACGGTCATACTGATGGTGCTTGTCGCCACCGCGACGCTCACCAGCGTTCTGACCCTACCGAATTGAGGCATTCTATGAAAAGGCGAGACTTTCTGATCACAACATGCGCGGCGGCACTGGCACCGCGCATTACTCTTGCATCAGCACCCTTTGAACTGGTCGCACAGCCGGTCAATGCGCAAATTCTGCCCGAAGGTGATCCGGCAACTCCGATGCTTGGCTTTAATGGCAGTACGCCCGGTCCGGTGCTTCGCGCCCGTCAGGGTGATACATTTGATATTCGGTTCCTGAACCAGATTGGTGAAGGCTCGGCGGTGCATTGGCACGGGCTGCGCATCGAAAATGCGATGGATGGCGTGCCGGGGATGACCCAACACATAGTCGAGAAGGGTGCTGAGTTTGAATACAGCTTCCGAGCACCCGATGCGGGGACGTTCTGGTATCACTCCCACAACCGATCTTGGGAACAGGTCGCCAGAGGTCTCTACGGGCCGCTGATTGTTGAGGAGCTAAGCCCGCCCGATTTGGATCACGATCTTATTGTGATGATTGACGACTGGCGCATCACCGAAGGCGGAGCGCTCGTCGACGGCTTTGAGAACAGGCACGATCAGGCGCATCAAGGGCGGTTGGGGAACTACGCCCGCGCGCTTGTAGAACCAAATACGCCGGTCCGGCGCGGTGATCGCGTGCGCTTGCGGTTGATCAATGTCGCAACAGACCGGATATTCCCGATTGAACTTGAAGGCATCGACGGCAAAATCGTTGCGTTCGACGGCATGCCACTGCCGGACCCGCAAGAGGTTTCGAACCTCATTCTCTCACCGGCTCAACGCTTGGATATCATTGCTGACGTAACATCAGCTGATCACATCGCCTTTGTTTTCCCAACGCGCGACGATCCTTACCTGTTGGGTGAAATTCCGGTTGAAGGGGTGAACAGCACGCGGCAACCGTCCGCGATTCCAACACTGCCACCAAACGAGCGGAAGCAGCCGGATTTGGACAATGCGGTGGCCTTGTCGCTGACCATGCAAGGTGGAGCGATGAGCCGCCCCGCAAGCACGCAAACCGACATTTGGGCGTTTAACGGGCAATCTGGCTTATCGGATACGCCGCTCCACAAGTTTGAACGTGGCCAAACGGCGCGCATCAGTCTGGTGAACGACACCCGTTTCCCGCATGGTATCCATCTGCACGGGCATCATTTCTTTGAAGTCGGGGTGGACAGCAGCTTAGGTGCTTTCCGGGATACGGCGCTGATCAAGCCTGGTGAGACGCGCGAAATAGTTTGCGTGTTCGACAATCCCGGTAAATGGCTTTTGCACTGTCACATGCTAGGGCATCAGGCAGCTGGCATGAAAACGTGGGTGGAAGTCGTATGAAACGCGTGCTGGTAGTGGCTCTATGTGGCGTTGCGACCGAGGCAATTGCCAGCCACGAAATGGAAGACCGAGATTTGACCAATGGGCGTGTTCTTTACGGCGAACACTGCGCGTCCTGCCATGGCATCAATCTGGAAGGACAGCCAAATTGGCAGACTCCTGATGACAATGGAGTTCTGCCTGCACCACCGCATGATGAGACTGGGCACACTTGGCACCATGATAATCAGCTTCTTTTTGAGTACACCCGACTTGGTGGCGAAGCGGCGCTAGCCGTACGCGGGGTCACTGGCTTCGCAAGCGGCATGCCGGGATTTAGGGATGAACTCACCGAAAATGAGATTTGGGATATTCTGGCTTATATCAGGTCAACTTGGCCCGATCGCGTTCAGGAAATGCAAGCGAGTCGCAATCCGCCGCACAATTGAGGAAGACGGTCTTCTGTGTGCTGCCTGGGAGTAGGGCCGTCCACATCCAAGACTGGTCCGGCTGCTGCCAAGACGCCACAGGGTTACGGCTTCATTTTAAAGGCTTCCGTCACTCAAAATTCGGTTCCAGTGGATTGTCTTGGTTTCTGGCCAGAGCTTGCGCTTCATAGTCTCAAGACTTTGAAGACGGCTTGTTTGTCCAGAAATCAAGCAACGTTTTCGCTATCTCGGTCTGGTGGTGGGCATAGACCACCACGTCGAGCTTTTCCTGACCCAATTGGTTGCGTAGGGAGATCAGTTCGCCGCTTTCAATTTCCTTGTGCACCATGCTGAACGGCAGCCAACCAACACCGAGACCGTTCAGGATCATTTCCTTTGCTCCACTTGAAAAGGCCGTCTGGCAAACGGGGTTTTTGCTAAAATCGGCGGTTCCGAAGGGAAGTTTGCTCTTGTTCAATGCTTCGCCGAAGTAGCTGTTTTCGGGATAGACGATGGCCGGCGTGTCTAAAGGCACGTCACCGTTTCCGCGCACCGCATAGCGTAAACCGCCACCGATGACCGGAATAAGGTAGTCGTGCCCCCAAGTGCCGCGACGAATGCCTGCTCCGAACGGCATTGGGGAGACGGTTTGCGCCTCGTAGCATAGCAGCATGTTGGTATCGCCGCGCAGGAACAGAGTGACACAATCGTTCAGATTGGCCGTTCTAAGACGAAACCGGAGCCCCTTGAAAGTGGCACGTGCACGCAATGCCATATCAGGGAAGGTCGAGACGACCGATGCATGAGTTGCCGCGATCGTCACAATCGAAACGGTGGGGCCATGTTGCGCAATTTTTGTGCGCAGGTCATTTAATCTAGCGATTAAAGAGCGGATTTCGGCTTCGTTCGAGGCCAGTGCCGGACTGATCTCGACCCGGTTCGATTTGCGATCGAGAACTTCAATCCCCAGCCACTCCTCAAAGCTGCGAATACGCCTTGAGAATGCGGGTTGCGTGATGTTTCTGCGGGCTGCAGCCCGTGTCATGTTCCGCTCTTCCAGAAGGGCCAGAACATCGTCAAACCACAGCATATTCATCCGCATCTCCGTTATACCCAAAGAAAATGTATGAGCAGCCTGCGAAATATGCACTGTTTTTATTCTTTTTCTTTTGAAAGTGTTTGGCTGTAGGCAAAAGCAGGGAGAGTGTGGTGGCTGAGACAATTCAGATGACCGGCGGTGACGCGATGGTCGCACCGGAGATGGTTTTGAGCTTGTGCAAGGAGCTATCGCTGACGCTGGCGAAATTTCCCCGGGTATCGCTTGGTCATCTTCCTACGCCTTTGGAGCCGATGGATCGCCTGAGTGAGGTTTTGGGTGGTCCGCGTTTGTGGGTCAAACGGGATGATTGCACCGGCCTCTCGTCGGGTGGGAATAAGACCCGTAAGCTGGAGTTTCTGATGGCTGACGCAGTCCAGAAAGGCGCAGATACAATCATCACGCAAGGGGCGACGCAATCCAATCACGCGCGTCAAACAGCAGCGGCGGCCGCAAAACTCGGCCTTGCGTGCCATATCCTGCTTGAGGATCGCACCGGTTCCAATGATCCGAACTATATTCTGAATGGAAATGTCCTGTTGGATCGTTTGCATGGCGCCAGTGTCTCCAAGCGTCCCGGTGGTGCGGACATGAAGGCCGAGATGGAAGCCTGCGCTGCGCAGATGAAGACAGAAGGCAAAACCCCTTACATCATTCCCGGCGGTGGATCGAACCCGATCGGGGCTTTGGGCTACGTGAATTGCGCGCGCGAGTTAAGCGAACAGGCCGCCCATGCCGGCTTAAAAATCGACGCGCTGGTCCATGCGACCGGCAGCTCCGGCACGCAAGCCGGATTGGTCGCCGGTCTTGCCGCACTGGAAAGCGACATTCACCTTTTAGGCATCGGCGTGCGGGCTCCAAAAGACAAACAGGAAGGCATGGTCCATGATCTGGCTATGCGCACTGTCGAATATATGGAGACGGGTACTCCCATTGCGCGCGAAAATGTACGCGCAAATTGCGACTACGTCGGTGCAGGATATGGTCTTCCCACCACAGGGATGATTGACGCGCTTAAGCTGTTGGCCCGTACCGAAGGACTTTTGTTCGACCCGGTCTATTCAGGTAAAGGTTTGGATGGGCTCATCGACCAAACGCGCAAAGGCTATTTCGACGGCATGGACAATGTCGTCTTTCTGCATACCGGCGGAAGCGCAGCCCTGTTTGGCTATCCCGAAACTTTCGAACTTCCTGGCTACGTGGCCTGAAAATAAACAACAAACCAACAAGGAGATATCAAATGAAACTAAAAAAATACTTGATTAGCGCGGCTTTGGTTTCAGCTCTCGGCGCACCACTTGCCGCTGAAGAGGTTAAGATCGGTGTTCCTACTTGGACCGGAGCGCAGGCTATTGCCCATGTCTTGGGTGAAATCGTGACCACCCGCATTGGCGGCACGGTGGAGTATGTGCCCGGTAACAACGCCACGATTTTTCAAGCGATGGATCAGGGTAAGGGTGATATCGATGTGCACCCTGATGTATGGCTGCCTAATCAGGAGGCCTTCACAAAGCAATATGTTGATGGTGCTGGCACCGTAACGTTGTCATCGAACCCCTATCAGGGCAATCAGGGTTTCTGCGTCTCCAAAGACTTTGCCGCAGAGATGAACATCACCGACATCGCGGATCTTGGACGCCCCGATGTGGCGGCTGCGATGGACAGCGATGGCAATGGTAAGGGTGAGATGTGGATCGGCGCACCCGGCTGGGCCTCTGCCAATGTGAACGAGGTAAAGGTGCGCGACTACGGCCTGTTGGACTTCATCGATCCAATTCGCGCCGAAGAAGCTGTGAAGACTGCGCGCATCAAGGACAGTATCGCCAAAAAAGAAGGATATGCCTTCTACTGCTATGAGCCGCATGCCGTCTGGTACATGTTTGACGTGGTGATGCTGACCGAACCGACTTACGATCCTGAAAAATACGTCATGGTGCAGCCCTCAGACGACCCTGACTGGTACAACAAGTCTATGGTAGCAAGTAAGGATGCTCTGAAGGAAGTTCAGATCGCCTGGTCCAACTCGCTTGGGGATCGCTCACCGGCGATTGCGGAATTCTTCGCGAACTTCTCCCTAACCGCCGATGACGTGAGCTCGCTGGCCTTCGAGATCAGTGCCAATGGGCGCGATGCTGAGGAAGTTGCGGCCGAGTGGGTTAACGCCAATTCCGAGCGCGTAGATGCGATGCTGGGTCTCTGAGCCAGACCAATAAACAACGGGCAGCACCTAGCGGTGCCGCCCCACTTGAAGGCACGCACGGGTGGGCGGATGAGCGACGAGACTGTAATCGAAATTTCCAATATCTGGAAAATCTTCGGGGCAAAACCTGAGGCCGCTCTGGAAGCCATTCGTGCGCGGGGGCTGACCAAGGCTGAAGTCCTTGCTGAATTCAACGCGGTGGTGGGCGTGGCCGATGTCAGCCTCAACGTCAATCGCGGTGAGATCTTCTGTATCATGGGCCTATCAGGGAGCGGCAAATCCACACTCGTGCGCCATTTCAATCGCCTGCTCGAACCGACGGCGGGCAAGATCGAGATCGAGGGCACGGACGTCATGGCGCTGGGAACAAAGGAACTTCAGGCTTTCCGCAACCGGAAAATCGGGATGGTGTTCCAGAATTTTGCGTTGATGCCCCACCGATCGGTCCTCGACAACGTGGCAATGCCGCTGGAAATCCGACAGGTCGCCAAGAACGAGCGTATGCGGCAGGCGGCCGCCATTCTCGACATTGTCGAATTGGGGGCGTGGGGGTCGAAATTCGCTCACGAACTCTCTGGCGGCATGCAGCAGCGTGTGGGGCTTGCCCGTGCGCTCGCGGCCAATCCTGATGTTCTGTTGATGGATGAGCCATTCTCCGCACTTGATCCCCTGATCCGACGGCAGTTACAGGATGAGTTCATCCGGTTGTCGAAAATACTCAAGAAAACAACGATCTTCATCACCCATGACCTTGATGAGGCTGTCCGCATCGGGGACCGGATTGCGATCATGCGTGACGGCAAGATGGTGCAGATCGGCTCGGCTGAGGACATTGTCATGCATCCCGCTGATGACTACGTCGCTGATTTCGTGGCCGGGATATCGCGGCTGAAGGTGGTGCATGCTCATGCGGCAATGCAGCCTTTGGACAGCTACCTCGCCACGCACGGGCCACTGCCGGCTGACATCGACCGGGTGGACCACAATGAGACACTTTCCGCTTTAATCACACGAGCCATCGACGACGAACGGCCGGTTCTGGTGTCCGAAGGCGGCGAGGACAGAGGTGTCATCACTCGCGCAGATCTGTTGCGCACCGTGATTGAAGGGACGGAAATGTCATGAGCGAAGATCTTGGTGTGAACCCCCTTGAAGACACAGAAAGCGAAGCCGCGCAGGCCTATGCCGAGGAACGCCGCGAGAATATCCGCACTTTTGTGCGCACAAGCCCCGACTACTACATCCGCAATTTCGACAAGATCGGGGCATCAGCGCGCTTTACGGCAACCTTCAATATGATGGCCGGGCTCTTTGGTCCGATCTGGTTCGGTGCACGCGGGCTTTGGTCATGGGCATTGGCCTTTCTTGTCGTCGAGGCGATCGGCTTTGTGCAAATCGCGCGGGGCTTATTCGGAGATCTGGGAGCAGACGCGCTGGCCCGTGTGACCTCGATTGAAGGTACGCTCGATTTGCGCTACCAGCAGCTTGCGGCCGCCCAAGAGAGCGGCTCGGATCGAGCCGCGGCGATTCAACGCCAGATCGAAGGCCTGGAAGCCAATATAGAAGGCTTCCGCGCCGAGGCAGAGTTGCTCGCCGCACAAGGTCCGTCGATTGCACTCACCGGTGTTGCCATCTTGCTTGTGGCCAAGCTCATACAGGCTGTGGTCGCCAACTGGGCGCTGGAGGCCCGGTTTTCTGACTGGCTCTCAGATCGCACAATTCGCTCTGGCATGCCGGTCAGCCAGATAGTCTTCAGCGCGGGTTTCATGATCCTTTTGGTCGCGACCGCAATGATCCACTACAGTTTCCCGGGTCGTTTTTCGTTTCTTAGTGAATTCCCGACAGATAACTCAATTCGCCTGGCTAGTATTGACAGTGTAGAGGCATTTATCGCCTGGTGCGTCACCAACAGTGTGGCGTTCTTTGACGGACTCACCGCAGCTATTCGCTGGTTGCTGGATGCCATGGAGGTGGCGTTGGTTCAGACTCCTTGGATCGTGGTGGCCGCGCTGATCGTTCTGTTGACCTGGCTCACGGCTGGCTTGCGTATGGCTATTTGGTCAGGTGCCTTTCTAGCCTACATGGGCCTTCTCGGCTTTTGGGAAAAAGCTATGACGACGTTAGCGCTTCTCGGCACTGCGGCACTGCTTTCCATCTTGATTGGCATTCCTTTGGGCATGTTCTCTGCGCGTCGACCGCGGTTCTACGCGGTCATCCAACCGATCATGGATTTCATGCAGACCATGCCTGCCTTTGTCTTCATGGTGCCTGTGATTGCCTTTTTCGGGGTTGGTAAGCCAGCGGCAGTCATTGTCACTATGATCTTCGGTGGGACACCCGTGGTACGCCTTACCGTTTTGGGCCTGCGTGGTGTGCCTGAAAGCGTACGTGAAGCCGCGATCAGTTTTGGCGCCAACAAGTGGTACCTTCTCACCAAGGTCGATCTTCCGCTTGCCAGCCCCTCCATTCGCGCGGGTATCAACCAAACAATCATGCTTTCACTGGCCATGGTCGTGGTGGCCTCGCTTATTGGTGCGAAAGGACTGGGCGAAGACGTCCTTGAGGCGCTGCAATACGCCAATGTGGGCCAGGGTATCCTCGCAGGCTTTGCCATTCTCTTCTGCGCGATGATCCTTGACCGGATCGTTCAAGGGCAGCGAAAGTGACCCCCTTTGTCCTGGTTCATGGTTTCATGGGGGGCAGCGCACAATGGGATGGGTGTAGAGATACCCTGCAGCAGCACGCTGATGTGATTGCCGTTGACCTGCCGGGGTTCGGAGCAAATGCCCATCTGCCGCCAATCGACAGTATTGGCGGATATGCGGATTGGGTCGTCCGGCACCTCCGCAGCCTTGGGGTGGAGGAGTATTTTCTGCTGGGTCACTCCATGGGCGGCATGATCGCTCAGGAAATTACCTTGCGCGACCCTGAAAGGATTAAACGCCTGGTGCTTTACGCAACTGGTGCCATCGGTGTTTTACCAGGGCGGTTCGAGACCATTGAACAGAGTAAAAAGCGCGCTGCGGAAGACGGCGCAGCGGCCACCACACGCCGGATCGCAGCAACTTGGTTTCTGGATCGCGAAGCTGCACCCGGATATGAGCACTGCGCCGCGATTGCCGCTCAAACCGCGCTGCCGGCTCTGGAGGCGGGCTTAGACGCGATGCAAGTTTGGTCAGGAGAACAGAGCCTCCCCCAAATCCAGCAAGAGACCCTCGTCCTTTGGGGCGACAAAGATCGGACATATCCATGGAGCCAAACCAATATGCTCTGGGAGGCGATCCCAAATACATCGCTTGCTGTCGTACCGGCCTGCGCCCACGCTCTCCATGCGGAGAAATCCGAACTTTTTCAACACCTTGTATCCGACTTTTTGGATAGCTGAGGTATGTAAGCGACTTTGACTTTTGTATCGCCGCAACGGAAGGCAACTTTGGCCGCACAATCTGATTCCAAGTTGCGTTCATATTTGCTCACCCAGTGAGCGGCAGCGAAGTGTTCGTAAAAATAACGGGCAAAAGGTAGTCAGAGCCGACCATCCGTTTGTCTCCCATTCACCTCTCGATAGAGGCTTTAGCACCTTCAGAATTCTCTAGTCGGACGGGCTTCAGTGTTCTGCTTAGCAGTACGGACGCCCACTCTCAGATTTGGCAAACGCCACAACCTCAACGATTTTCATCTTGAAAAGGTCGCAACCACGAAGCTTGCTGTCGGCTACTATTTTTAGCAGTGAGAGGTCGCGATGGTTCTCGGCAAGTTCAAGACGGATGCGGATTGTCCGTAAATGCTTTGGTTGCAATGGTTGTTTCGCCTGACGATACGTCTCTTGTTCCAAACGGTAATAAGGACACTAAAGTCGGGTTGGTTTGGTGTTTCCATGGTTGATCTTCCGATCGACCATGTCCGTCCTAACGACAACCCGACATTGACCGGAGGTTCATAGCAAAAAATGCGTCTACGACAAGGTCTGCAGAGAACCCAAGACGGCTATCTTTAGGATAGCCACGAGCAGCATCTTCGCGCAAAAGTAGATCTTGCAAAACCCAACTATGGGCCGATAGCGGACCTTGACCTTTCTTTACACAACAACGACTTTGAAGGATGGCAATTCGCGTCAAGAAGTAGTCTCAATCCTCATTCTGCCACAAGCGCGACAATTGCTTCTCGAGGCTGGGAAGGTTGGTTCTTTGCCTCAAGCGGTTTGTCGAGCTTGCCACGATACACCAACGCGAAAACGGGCGGTGTAAAATAGAAGGATACGACGGTCGACAACAGAACCCCTCCGGCGATGGCCACGGCGAATGGTGGCCAAAATGCTCCTCCACCTATGATCAGGGGTAGGAAGCCGCCAAAGGTTGTGATCGTTGTCGAGATGATGTGCCGACTTGAACCAGTCACAACGCGCGCCATGGCCGCTCGGTCGCCTTGGCTTGCGTCAACGTCTTGTTGCAACCCAGTCAGAATTATGATCGCCGCGTTGATTGAAACTCCAATCGAGCCGATGACTCCGATGATCGCCGTTATTCCGAACGGGAATTGCATAACTGCCAGCGATAGCATCGAAAGGCCTGCAGACAACACGCACACGACCAAGGTCACGAGCGTCAGTCGGAACGAATTGAAGGTCAGTACGATGGTCGCGATGGAGAGTGTGACAATCAAACCAACAGAGGCAAGCAGATTGCCCACGGTGTTGGATCGGGCATCACTGTCGCCGCCTAAGGACATCGAATAGCCTTGCGGTAGCACAAACCCGGACGCATCAAGCGCCTCTAGTACGTCCTGCAACGCCTCTTCGGGTAAAACACCGGGGACGATAAACGCTTGGATAGTGTTTTCGCGCACGCCATCCGTTCTGGTTATTACGCTCTCCGCTGGTTCGATCACCGGTCTGGCGAGTTCCGACAACGGCACAGCGGGGAAAACACTAGTGGCGGATATGGCGGCGGCATTGGGCAGCAGGATGGGCATACTGATAATGGCGCTTAGATCTGAGCGTACCTCGTCACTTAGACGAACTCGTACCGGCAACTGTTCAGTCCCTTCGATCAATGATCCACCAGTGACGCCAACAAGCGCTGCGTCCAGCTGACCAGCAATATCGGCCACGTCCAGTCCCAGCAGACGGGCTTTGACCTCATCAATCTCGAACCGGATTTGGGGGTTGCCGCCGTTCACGCTGGCGCGCGCCTGCGTCACCAGGTCGAGATTGGCCATAACTGAACGCACCTCGTCGCCCAGATCGCGCAAAACCGTGATGTCCTGCCCCTGAATTTTGACTTCAACCGGTGCGTCGACCGGAGGGCCCTGCACAAGACTGCGAACGATGATCTGCGCGTCAGGAAAGTCGGTATCCAGACGACTTTGTAACGCTCCAACAAGGCGGGCCGCGTCGTCAGCCGTGTCGGTCGTGATCATCGCCTGCGCAAACCCGGGCTCGCGTGAACGGTTGCCGACGATGTTGTAGTAGAATGCCGGGCCAGATTCTCCCACCGTCCAATAGACACTTTCGACGCCATCATCTGCTAGCAGCATCTCATCGATCTGGCGGGCGGTTGCTTCGGTGGTGGCAATTGATGTTCCACCCGGCATGTCGGCTTCGATATAGAATTGGTTGCGGTCGACGCCCGGGAAGAATTGCGCGGTCAGCGTTGGAAAGGCCGCAAAGCCAAGCACGGGCAAGACCATTGCCAACGCGATGGAGCGCACCGGATTAGTGACTGACAATCGAATTGAGGCCTCGAACATTCGAGCAAGCGGCGGGATGCTGATACCGCGGCTTAGCATTCCTGCGTCGGGGCGGTCGGACAGTACCCAGCCCGCAATCGCAGGGGTCACCGTCAAGGCCACAACCAGGGACCAGACAAGCATAAGCACCACGGCTATGGCGATGGCACCGACAAAGTCGCCGGCGGGGCCAGGCAGCAAGATCATCGGCGTGAAGGCAAGTGCCGTCGTCACTGTCGACGCCAGCAACGGCGCAGCCAACCGGCGCACAGCATCTCGCACGGCTGCAAGTCTCTCCATCCCATCCTGCAGACGACGTCGAATTTCATCCGTCATCACGATGGCTGCGTCAACGAGCAGGCCGAGGGCAACAATCAGCCCTGTCACGGACATCTGGTGAATAGGCAATCCAATCATATTCATTGTTGCCAGAGTTGCCAACGAGACAACTGGCAGTACCAAAGCCACAATCGCAGCTGCGCGAACGCCCAACGTGACAAACAAAACTGCAACGACAAGAGTCACGCCAATGGCCATGTTGATCCCGACCTCTGACAAACGATCTGTCGTGTACTGGCTTTGATCAAACAGCAGTATTTCCTGAATTCCCAAGGGTACCGATGCGGCACCGGCCTCAAGCTCATCCTTTAGAAAGCCTGTCCAGCGGTCGATCTGCACGCCATCCTGCGCCAGAATCCCGACCAAAACGGAGGGCTTTCCGTTGGCAAATGCGATTGAGGACTGCGGTTCGCGTGCGCCCCGGTCTACGCTGGCAATATCGCCGAGCTGCACCACGGCACCGTCTGCGTTTTCACGCAGGACGATGCTTCGAATGCGATCCAAACTCTCAATTTCTCCACTGACGCCTATGGTCAGGTCGACATCGGATTGCAGCCGCCCAGACTGAACCTTTCCATCTGCTTCGGCGATCCGCAGGGAAATCTCGGTGGCGCCAAGCCCAAGCGCAGCGGCCTTGTCCATATCGACACTTACGAGCACCTCTTCTTCCGGCTGACCGAAATAGTCGACGGCTCGTGTCGCAGGTATCGCGCGCAATCTGTCACCTAAGGCTTCGGCATGACGTGACAGCAAAGTTAACGGGAAGTCAGGGTCCTCGGCCGCGACTGCAATGACAGCAGAATAGGCAGCAATACCCTCGGCATCGAATTCCGGTGGCAATACACCTGCCGGAAAGTTCTGGCGCGCATCTTCGACGGCGTCCCGAGCCTCGGCCCAAACCTGCTCAATGGTGGCTTCGTCTAGCGTTTCCAGCAATTCTACCGAAACGACAGATACGCCCGAACGGGATACGGAACTGATCTCATCCACCTCGGCGATTTTCCGCAGCTCTTCTTCGATTTCTGCGGTCACTAGTGCTTCGACCCGTTCGGGGTCTGCGCCAGGAAACTGCGTGGTTACAGTTGCGAAGAGGTTGGTGATAGTTGGGTCTTCTTGCCGCCCCAGCGAAAGGAACGAAGACAAACCTGCAGATACAAGCACCAAAATGATCAGGGCAACCAGCCGGGGATGGCGAAAGGTAAGGGTTTCCATCAGATCGCTCCGTTACTCGCCAGTGTTGAAAGCGACGCGCTGACCAACGCTGACCCGCTGCGGCCCCTGATCGATCAGGACGGTGCCTTCCGGGAACGCGCCACGCACAAAGACGCGGTCGTCTTCGGCATGCAGCACTTCGACCGTCGCCAGGCGCACAGTCTTTTGCGCGTCGGCAACCAGCAGTGTCCATTGCCCGCGCGTTCCCTCCTTCAGTGATGTTGTGGGCACCCACGTTCCGGCACTTTGGACTGGATCGAGGACATGCACACGTGCGGTTTGTCCGAAAGCAACGTCCGGCGCATTCTTCAGATTGAACAGCGCGGTACGGGTTCGGGTCACCGGGTCAATATCGGGTCGCAAAGTTGCAAGCTCGGACCGATAGCTTTGACCTGCTATTTCGATCTCAACATCAGTCAGAAGCGCCGGATCAACATCGAGAGGAATGCCGATCCGAACCTGCGGCGACACGACCTCGACCATTCCCAGAACCAGCTCGCCCGATCGCAGGGTTTCACCTCCGTCCACGTGTCGCGCGGTTATTTGACCGGCAAATGGGGCCTCGATACTGGATTTCTCGATCCGAACGGTCACATCGCGCAAGGCCGCATCCAGTTCGCCAATTCTGGACAACAATTCATCTTGCTGAGAAACGGCCTCGTCCAAACGAGCTTGACTGGTAAAGCCTTGTTCAATGAGTTTCGCGTTTCGCTCGACCGTCTTTCTTGCAAATGCAAGCTGGGCTGCAATGGCATCACGTGATGCTGTCAGACGGTCGCGTTCGACCTCCAGCAGTGCAATGTCCAGTGTCGCAAGAAGTTGACCCTTGGCAACTTCGTCACCTTCATCCACCAGAATTTGATCGAGCGTCCCGTTCAGTTCGAAAGAGATATCTGCCGAACGCTGAGGTTCGACCTGCCCAATGAACTCACGGTCGACTGTGTAAGCGCTCTCGGACGTGATCGGTGTCACGGACACCGGTGTAACAGCGGCGGCATCCGGTGCGGGCACCGCCTCCGCTCGACGAGTGAGTTCGGATGCACCAAAGTGAACAGCGGCCGCTGCGACGGCGATAAAACTGACGGTCACTCCCAGACGCGCAGTGCCGCGTAACACACGTGCAAATAGGCTCGGTTTGGTCGCTTCAGTAGATGAACCTGCAGGATTCGGCATTTGGGGACCTCATCAAGTTAGTGTCTCTAACATATGTTAGAAGTTCTCACTTTGACAAGAGATACGTGATCTGGCACATGTTGGATCATGAGCAGCACCGAAAAAAATCGTCAGACAAGCAGTCAAACGGCGGGTCTTTCCGTCAGCAAGAAAGCCTATCATCACGGCGATCTCCGTGCTGCACTGATCGAAGCAACCCGACAGTTGGTCGAAGAAAAAGGTCCGGACAGTTTTTCCGTATCCGAGGCCTGCAGACGCGCGGGCGTGTCAACCGCGGCACCTTACAAGCACTTCAAAGACAAGACAGAAATGCTGGTCGCCACTGTCCTTGAGGGAATGGAGCGGCACAGAGACAATATGCTTGCTGCGCTGGAAGGCGTTCCTGAAGGATCTCCCGAGCGCATCACTGCCATAGGGATGGAGTATATTGCCTTCGCGTTAAATGAGCCCGGTATCTTCAGATTGAAATTTGGCGGCTTCACAGACCGCATCGCGGATCCCCGACTGGAGGAAGGCGGCCAGCAAAGCTTCGGGATTCTTTTGGCTGAGGTAGCAAAATGTCTCGGTGAACCGGGAATCACAAACGAAGTTCGCCGCCGTGGTTTTTTGTTGTGGAGTTTCGTGCACGGGCTGTCCTTCATTCTGCATGACAAAGGGCTTGCCGAGAAAGGCGAAGAGTTCGATCTTCGTAGCCTTCTTGAGGACGTTTCGGAAAGAATGCTGAGCTGAGCGATCTCGAGCCAAATCAAAGGCGACTAACCACTGATAGCAGGCAATCTGTGCCACTATCACGCTTACGCCTAACGATTGCTGAGGTTCACACAAAAAACTTTGGAAAGCGCTGCGAATGCCAGCTCTACTACTAGGGTACTTTTGCCGCCGATGCTAAGTTTCAGAGCCGCTGTTCAGGCCGAAAACGCCAAAGAACGAAGTGTCCAAAGACCGAAAGCTAGACTGTCGCGTGTTTTCGCTCTCGTAGCGAATGGTGTTTTCGACGGGCCGCGCCGCGGTATTGCCGGTAGCGGCTGGATGTCTCCGAGCTGCGCAGTTCAGCGATACGATCCAGTTCACGAGAGATAGGTGCGCCACCGATTGAATTGCTGACAACAGCGGCGCGGTAAAATCGTCAGTAAAACTCACAACGCGGGACTGGCGACCATCTACCAATTAGTCCGGAATGAGGCCGACCGACCATCGCTGGTACGGGCTTTGCAGGATCGCCATCTGTGACCTGGTCCTCTGTGCGCGCTTACGTCAGAACCGTTCTCGAACATCCGACTTTTTTCGGTGCCGAGCCGGAACAGTTTCTAGTGGTTCACTTCGCACCCCTTTCTGACGAGCGGGATACTAGTGCGCCGATGTTCGAACTTAAGCTTTTATTTCGTCGTTTACACAATTGCTTGCGTAGGCTTGAATCATTCGATCCTGTTTCTGGAATTGAAAGACAGATCTGTGCAGGTCGGACAGATCACACGCTCTACGCTCAGAAAAGTCGTGCCGGTCCATCTCGTTCAATGCGGACCGTCGCTTCACGTTTGGTGTTAGTAGTTCATCTTGTCGCGAGATTCTTGAGCGTGGCATTGTCCAGCTTGGCCATTCGCTCGAAAGTAAGCTAGACAAGATAGCGCATTTAGCCGCTCCGTATTGCGAGCTGTGAAGTACACGCTGCGAGGGAAGTCAATGCATCCAGACCCTAGCTGGCTAGCCAAACAAACGGTTGTCGGCATATATGTTCACGAAGCGATGAAACTCGGTGTCCAGCGCAGGGAAATCCGAAATTGGCAAGTAAGGCGAAGATATGATCGCAGGATGCTTTTGCTTCAGCCGATGCAGCCCACCCCAAATAGGGTTACCCAAGGGTACTTCGCATGCCTTTTCGACAGCGCGGGTGTCGAACATGATGCGGATTTTATGCAGCTCAAGCGCGTCTTTGCGCTTGAAAACCTTGAGGATCCAGCGGCGCTGATGGTCCTTTCTGACAAAGCCAAACCGGCTGAGGCCGATCATGAACTCGCGCAGTGTCTGACTCGAAACTTGGCATACTCATCTTAGGTGCAACAGAGTAAGTCTGCTCGGCAAAAGGGGAAGTCCTATCACACCCGAATTTGACTAAAGAGGCCGCTGCGAATCCTACTCCTAAGGCCGGTCAACATTCGAGAGCTAGGAGTTGCGCAGTGAGCTCTGGTTCTGAATGTTCCAGAGCCCTGGACTCTAAGCAATTGGATGGCAAGCGCTGCCAGTGCAATTGAAGAAGGGAAGACCTTCTGTCATTCGCAGCAAGCGCAATAGTTGGAAGTTGGTTGAATCACCTATTGCTTAAGCCACAGGCAGTTCAACGCTACTTTATCGCTAGTGCCAAGTGTTGCGATACTCGTCTTATCTGGATTTCTCTCGAAAGAACAAGCGTAGCCTACCTATCTGGGGTCTTTCAATTGTCGGCCGCAATCAAACTCTTGCCTTTTCGAACTCGGCCCATGCGGTTTCAAAGGTTTCAAAATCAAACCCGGATTGGCGCGCAGCATCCAGGACGATACGCTCTGTCACAAACAGTTTCTGGATCGCCGCTTCCAGATGCACAATGATATCCTTTGGTATCACCAGTGCTCCGTGACGGTCAGCGTGTACCAAATCACCTGGGCTCACAGTCATGCCGAACACTGAAACCGGTGTATCAATCTCGCGTATGTGGACGAACCCATGGCTCGGGCCGACCGAGCCTGCGACGACGGGAAATCCTTCGGGTAGGTCCCCAAGATCGCGCATCACGCCATTGGTTACGACCCCCGACATTCCAAACCCTTTGTGGACCGACGTGTTGATCTCACCCCAATAGGCGCCGATGCAGTCAGGGTAATCTACATCCTCAATCACCGCGACAGATGGCTCTGGGGCGTCGGCCATATACTTGTAATAGGCCATGCGCCGCGCCCGGATCACATCTGCTGGCTCGGTCGGCGCGTGAATGGCTGCGATTTTGGCGGTGCATGCATAGCCGACAATTGCTGGCTCATCAGGGGCAGAGCACAGCATGGTGCCCCGGGTGAACTGATCAAAGCCCCGTTTGCCCTGCGCCACTTCGATGGCGTTGCAGACGGTGGGCGTGTCGACCTTGCGAAGCAGGGATAGAAGCGACGGGGTCATGTGTCCTCCAGCCAGCGGGTCAGGGCCGCCGTGGTTTCTCGTGGTTGTTCCAGTGTGGGCAAGTGTCCTGCGCCCTCGATGATTGTCAGTACGCTGTCTGGTAGTAATTCGTGCATAAGCTGGTGGCGTTCGACAGGGCAAAGGCCATCAGCGCGCCCGCACAGAACCAGTGTTTTGCCGGTATAAGCTGACAGGGTCGATTGTTGGTCGGGACGATCCATCAGCGCTTGCGACTGGCGTAGAAAGACCTCTGGTCCCAGATCCATGGCCATAGCCATGCACAGGTCCAGAATAGCGCCCTGTCGCGGACCATCCGCCAGATAGTTGGGCTTCATCTCATCGCGCATTACCTGCCGCAAGCGCCCGTTGCGCACGGCGGCCATCTGCGGCGCACGGCGCGCCTTGACTTCAGGTGCCTCTGCCAGCGGATTGGTGTCGAGCAATGCCAGCCGTTCCACCCGATCCGGGGCCTGACGCAGCACTTCCATCGCGACGATCCCACCCATCGACAGCCCCGCCAAAGCGAAGCGCGGAGGGGCGTTGTTCAGAATCTCGGCGGCCATGTCCCCGACGCTGTCCTGCTGGCTTAGCGGGAAGCTCATCAACGGCACTCTATTTGACAGCGCGTCGATCTGCGGACCAAAAAGGCGCGCATCGCACATCATGCCGGGCAACAAGATCAAAGGCGTCATGACGCGGCCAACTTTGCCCCAGCCGACAGCGCCTCCAACTTGGCATAGGCGATCTGCGGATCAACCGCTCCGAAGCCCGCGAAGGTGCCAAAACCGCAATCGCTGCCTGCGATCACCCGATCCGCCCCAACGATGCCCGAGAATTGGTTGATGCGCTGCGCAACAAGCTCGGGATGTTCGATGAAGTTGGTGGTGGTGTCGACAACTCCGGGCACCAGTACCTTGTCATCAGGTATCTCATCTTTCCGGTCACGGAACACGGTCCATTCATGAGCATGTCGCGGGTTCGAGGTTTCAAACAGCACATAGCGCGATTTGGTCGCCATCAGAGTGGAGAAAACTTTGTCCATCGCAATGTCGCAACAATGCGGGCCCTCGTAATTGCCCCAACAGATATGCACGCGCACACGGTCCTGAGGGACGTTCTGCAGAGCATGGTTTAACGCCTCGACATGCATATTGGCTATCTGCACGAACGCATCGTCCGACAGATCGGTGAACAACATGTGTCGCGACAGGGCCAGATCCGGGCAATCCAGTTGCAGGTCCAGACCGGCGGCCACGATGGTTTCGTATTCTTCTTTCATCGCATCGGCCAGCGCGGCCAGATACGCCTCGCGCGTTGGGTAGTGGTCATTCTGCAAAAACAGCGAAATCACACCCGGCGACGCGGCATTCATGAAGCCTCGGTCGATCCCATGTTGGGACATCGCCGACTTAAGATTTTCGATGTCCTTCTGCAACTCGCCTTGCCCTTTTGAACGTACCTCGCCCGTACACATGGGGCGCGCATATTTCGGGGTGCCTCCATCATCGGCCAGACGCTGCAAAAAGCTGGGAAACATCTTCAGATCCGCAGGTGCATTGCGCGGGCTGTCACCGGAAAACCCGGTATAGCGGTCCTTGACATAGGTGGCGTAGGAAATCTTCGAGGTCTCGCCATCGCTGACGATATCCACCCCGGCTTCGACCTGTTTGCGCACCGTCTCGGAGACCGCTTTGGTCATGCATGCATCAAAACCTGCGGCATCATAGGGCTTGCCGTTTTCACGGGCGAAGATGTAGTCCACCACGTCCTGCGAGCGGGGCAGGGATCCAACATGCGTGGTCTTTACGGTCATCGGGGCCTCCTCAGATTTTGTGAGCCATCAGGATTGTGTGGCTTTGGGTTTCAGGGTCTTCGGCCAGAAACCCGGTCAATTGCAGCCCGTTCTCTTCAAGGCAAACAGCATAGCCTGCCGGAGACAGCGAGGCGTGATAGACGCGTTCCGATCCAACGGTACCACTGTCCTCTCCTGCGCGGGGACCGACGGTCAGCATCAGCATTCCACAGGGCCGCAAATGACGGGACATACGGGCGATACAATCCCTTTGCTCCTCCGCTGTCAGATGGAAAAAGCTGTTCCAGGCGATGATGCCATCGAAGGTCTGATCCAGTTCGAAATCGCGCATATCGCCATGACGCCAATCCCCGTCGGGCCAGCGGGTCCGGGCAATGGCCAGCATCGCGTCGGAGAAATCGACACCCGTGACGTCAAACCCTTCGGCTTTGAACCACCGCGCAATCGGATCGCCTGTCCCGCAACCTAAATCCAGAACGCAATCGCCGGGCTTCAGGCTGGCAGTGAAGCGCGCCAGCCAGCGCGCTTCGAACAAGGCCTTTGAACGGCGCTTGTCATAGTCGGTCGCCTGCCGTTCATAAATGGCATGCGTGTCGTTTGGATCTGCGGTCATCCTGTCCAGGTGGCTCCTGCCGGGTCATTGGTCGCTGTAATCCGGTACAGACCTGCCTGCCCGGTCATCGACGGTTCAACGCTATAGCGTTCTCCTGGCAGAACCAAGGCGGTGTCTCCATTTGACAGAGTGGTTTCATACCCATCAATCGAGATGCGCCAGTGACCGCTGGCGGGCATTAGAACAACCGGTTTTTCAGCGATAACCGGATCAGTCACGCTTGAGCCGCGCCCGAGGAAGTCGACCTCGAACCCTGGTTTATCTTTGATCAGAGCGTTTTCGCCAATCACCGGCGCTGGTTTATTGGCCGACAGTGCCATCAGATCCCAGTAGCGGGCGACGTATTTGCCCACCACATCCTCGACCGGTACCTCGGGGTAGTCTTTCAACTGTTCCTCGGTCAGCAGCGGCATCGGGCGCACGTTGTGGGGCAGTTCTTGGCCTTTCTTGCTGTCATACAGAACGCCATTGTCACCCAGCATTAGCCCGTGAGCCTGCGCGTCCTGAATGACCTGCGGCGCCCAGGTCACGCCACCCCCGGCATCGTCGCCGCCGAGGATCGACATGATCATCCCATAGTCCTGCCCCACATTTTCGAACCCGCGAAAGATGCCGGTTGGAATGTTGAAGATGTCGCCTTCCTCGGCAATGAACTCACCCGCAGTGCCATAGCGACCCCAGAAGAACCGCCAGCGGCCCTTGGCGACAAAGAACACCTCGGCCGTGGTGTGGCTGTGCAGAGAGTTCCGGCATTTCGGAGGCTGGCCCGCAGCGCCGATGTTAAAGCCTATCTTGTCGGTGATGTGGACGTGCTGGTCAGGCGATTCCGAGACGCCGCCGCCGATGATGGTGAAGTTTTCCTTCTGATCGCTGCCCGGCGTATGGGCGTCGATGAAAGCGGTTTTGCAGGGCTGCAGCTCGCCGTAGCGGACGATGCGTTGTTGGATTGTGCTCATGATGGTCTCCTTGAAAATGGGGGTGATGGGATCAATCCCGTCCCCCGGGAGGTCGGTTGTTCAAACGCCGTGCGCGCAGCGACGCGCGATGCGTGTGAAAGCGCCGCGCCGCCTGACTGGCGTTCAGGGAGAGGCCCATCGCAGCCACTCAGCCCTCCTGTCCTTGCAGCAGAATCTGTTTCCAGACCGAGGTCTCGTCGAACAGGGTGTATTCCCGGCGCAGCTGCGGCTGGCCGCTGATCAACTCGCCGAACTCGCCGTGGCTGATGCCTAGAACATAGACCTGCGCACCGGTTGGCGCGCCAAAGACACCCCAGCCATCATGCTTGCCCCATAGGCTCCAGCGGATCGCGGCTCGGGGCGGCATGTTCGGGTCGTCGCGGCCAATCTGGTGTTCGATCTTAAATTCGGCGTTGGGGAAGCTGGCGCGCAAGCCCATCCAGAACCGATCCACCGAGTCCCAGCCATGGCCGGTGACCCCGCCTACATACTCGGACTGTATAGCGCGATCATATTCGGTTTCGATTGTGCCCATATCGGCATTCATGATCCGGGTCAGGATGTCGGCGTAACGCTGCCCCCATTCATTGTCGTTGCCGGTGCCCTTGTAGGGGCCGGGCTGGTCGATCTCGGGAGTCAGCGGTTTGACGCAGTTCTCAGGTCCACCTTCGCGCGCGATCAGATCGGCAGCGTATTCCTTGGGGTCCCAACCCATCTGGCGCACGATCGCCCCCTGATCGCGGATCAGCCATTCGTCATTGATCTGGTTGTCGATGGCATGGCAGTCGGCGAGAATCCTATAGCGCAATTTGGTTCCGGTCGCTTTACCGTAAACACCCTCGGCCAAATGTGTCGCGGTCGAGATGATCCGGTGCGAACTCAGCATTCCCTCTTCCGGCGTACCGGACCAGATAACATCCTCGCCCAGCAATTGACGGTCGGGAAATTCGGCCAGCGTCGCCATGGTCGCGCCGATCACGTTCTGGTTGCCCAGCACCACCGAACCGGGCGAGCGCACGACGATATCCTTGCTGTAATAGTCATGCAGCGTGGCGATGCCGCGATCTTCCCAGATCTCTTTGGTGATCCCGATGATGTAGTCCGGGAAATCCCGGAATTTCGGATCAAAGCCCCTCATGTTTCAGTCCTTTGTGGTTTCCACCCCTTCGGCAAACGCGCCGAGGTCCGCACGATCAGCGGCCCGTCAATGGCCACTTTGCGTGGTTCGGCCGTGGCCGGGGTGTCGATATGGTCAAGCAATGCGGTGACGGTTTCAGCCACCATCAGATTTGCACGCTGGCGGATTGTCGTCAGGTTATAGGCGGGCCACCCGGCGGGCGGCACGTCGTCATAGCCGATGACCGAGACATCCTCGGGTACGCGCAGGCCCAATTCGAAGCGGATCACGTCCATCACGGCCAAAGCCATGTGATCATTGGCTACAAATACCGCGTCGGGCCTTTTGCCGGGGGCAACATCAAACATCCGGCGGGCGGCGGCACGGGCGTCTTCGGTATGGAAATCTCCGACATCATGGGCGAACACGTCATGCCCGCCTTCGGCCAGGGCCGCACGGAACCCGGCCTCGCGGTCGCGCTGGGTCGAGGCTCCCTGCCAACCCGCGATATAGGCGATGCGCTTGTGCCCTCCGGCCAGCAGAAACTCGGCCACTTTGCGCCCGCCCGCATAGTTGTCCGAGGCCACCGTGGTGATCCCGTCTAGATCCTGCGTACGGTTGAACAATACAACCGGAACACCGGCCTGCTGGCAGCGCGTGGCAATATCCGAGGACATCGGAACCGATGCCAGAATAACCCCGTCAACCTGATAATCCAGAATCTCGTCCATCACGTCGTCAATATTCCCGGCCGAGCGTGAGGCCATGAAAATTAGCACGTGATAGCCTTGTTCTTGCAGCGCGTTGGAGAGCTTTTCTAACGCCTCGGGGTAGAAGTAATTCTCGAGATACCCCACCACCAGACCAATGATCCGGCTTTTGCCCGACACCATGGCGCGGGCCAGAACATTGGGTCTGTACCCCAATTCGGCGGCCGCCTTGCGCACTTTGTCTTCGGTCTTCTTGCTGACCGAGGCACCTGGCGTGAAGACTCGGCTGACCGCCGACTGGCTGACACCAGCCAGCTGTGCAACCTGCAGGGATGTGACTTTTTCAGCCATCAGTCCGCCGTCCACCCGCCGTCAATCAGCATCGAAGTGCCCGTCACCAGCGCTGAGGCGTCTGAGGCCAGATAGGTGACCGCGCCCATGATGTCTTCGACTTCGCCCACGCGGTCCAGCTTGATCTTGTCCATGATCCACGCGGCGCGTTCTGGGTTGTCGAAGGTGGATTGTGTCAGCGGTGTGCGGATGAAAGTCGGGCAGACCGTGTTGATGCGGATGCGCTGTTTGCCCCATTCGATCGCCATGGCTTTGACCATGCCCTCAAGCCCGTGTTTGGTGGCACAATACAGCGCCCGGTCCACACCGCCCACGTGGCCCATTTGGCTTGAGATATGGATGATCGATCCTGGCCGCCCGGCCTCAAGCAGCGCCTTGGCCGCGTAGGATGACAGAAAATAGGCCGAGCGCAGGTTGATATCTGTCACCGCGTCGAAATCCTCGGGCGTGGTGTCGATTGCCGGGCTATGGCGGGCGGTTCCGGCGGAATTGACCACCACATCAAAAGGGCGGACTTCGAACAGTTGTTTCAGCGCCTGCAAGTCACCCTGATCCACCACCACAGCCTCGGCCGACCAGCCCTGCGCCTGCAGCGCGGCGACAGTCTCAGCCAGTCGATCTGCCCCGCGCGCCGCACAAACCACATGCGCCCCGGCTTCGGCAAGCGCGACGGCACAGCCCTGACCGATACCCGAGGAGGCACCGGTAACCAGCGCGGTTTTACCGCTCAGCGAAAAAGAGGGGGTGCGGGGCAGATCAGTCATCAGCTCATTCCATCCGGTATTTCAATTCGGCCCATATTCCGGGCCTTGTTGAATTCCCGCAGACGGGCGAACACGTCAACGCCAAGTTGGCGATAAGCGTCCAGAAGATCGACCAGAACCCAGTTTTCGCGGATCAGGCCATTCTCGAGCCGCCAGAAATCAAGGCTGCGCATGGTGATCCGCTGGCCCGAGGGCGCAATCCCCATCCAGCCGTCATGGGTTACCGTCTGGATCATGTTCGGCCAGCCGGTGACGGCGGCATATTCGCCATCGCCGAAGAAGTGATAGGTGATGTCATCCACATACTGCCCGCGATCCGGCATCCCGTTCAGGAACGGAATCTGGTGCCAGTTACGAAACCCAGCATAGCCGCGCCCGGTGCCGATCCCCGCCGGACCGTACCAGTTCATGCGGGGGTGCCAGAACTTCTCCATCTCCATCACCTCTGGCCCGCCTTCCGAAGGGTGTTTCTTGAGGTGATCCAGCATGTCGATGATGTGCTGGCATGTCTGCTGGCCTTTGGCGGCATCATATGGCCCCGGCACCAGACCATCCTGCGTGGCGGGACCCGGCACATGCCATTCGAGCCCCAGACTTGGGGCCATGGGCCAGGCGTTGGCCTGCATCATCACTTCGGGGATGTCCCACAGCGCCTGCATCTCGACGATCTTGCCGTCGCTGAAGCGATAGAATTCATGGAACCGCATCGTCACCTGATGGCCGGTCGGCGGGATATCCAGCCACGGTCCGGTGAAGGTACCGGTATAGTAGCCGCCGCAACCGACCCAATCCGCGCCGTGTTCATCCGGCCCGGCTGTGACGATGTAGTCGCGCCGTTCCAGATCAGGCCACGCGTTCAGCAAACCTTTGTAAGCGGTGTCATAAAACGCATCACTACCGTTGCTGTCGCCGAACGGGTGGCACAACCGAAACAGGGCATCCGGAGCGCTGACATTTGCCAGCGCCTGCCGCACACCCGTTTCTGTGAAGTCATACATAGCCGCCCTGATTTGCGCGATCAGCGCTTTGTGCTGCGTATGGATGTCACTCATTCCGCGGCGTCCCGATAGGGGGCTGCCTCGCCATAGGGGACGTTGATCCCGCCATAGCGGCGGACGCGGACGTTGCATTGCTCGGCATGGCCCACGAAGCCTTCCAGCATACACAGGCGCGAGCCATATTCGCCGATCAGCGTCGCCGCTTCATCGGTCAGAACCTTCTGATAGCTGTGGGTTTTCAGGTATTTCCCTACCCATAGCCCGCCGGTGTAGCGCCCAGCCTTTTTGGTCGGCAGCGTGTGGTTGGTGCCAATCACCTTGTCGCCATTCGACACATTGGTGCGCGGGCCAAGGAACAGCGCACCGTAGCAGGTCATGTTCTCAAGGAACCAGTCATCGCGATCGGTCATCACCTGCACATGCTCGGAAGCGATGTCGTCGGCGACTTTCAGCATTTCGTCATAGGTGTCGCAGACAATCACCTCGCCATACTCGGCCCAGGACACTTTCGCAGTGTCGGCGGTGGGCAGGATGCCCAGCAGGCGGTCGACCTCGGCCAGAGTATCCTCGGCCAGTTTGCGCGAATTGGTCAGCAACACGCAGGGGCTGTTATAGCCATGCTCGGCCTGACCCAACAGGTCGGTTGCGCAGAGTTCCGCGTCTGCTGCGGTCTCGTCGGCGATCACCATGGTCTCGGTCGGACCGGCGAACAGGTCGATGCCCACGCGGCCAAACAGCTGGCGCTTGGCTTCGGCCACAAAGGCGTTGCCGGGGCCAACCAGCATGTGGACGGGATCAATGGTTTCGGTTCCCAGCGCCATCGCGCCGATGGCCTGAATGCCGCCCATCACATAGATCTCATGCGCGCCGCCCAGATGCATGGCTGCGATCACCGCCGGGTTCGGCTTGCCCTGAAACGGAGGTGTGCAGGCGATAATGCGCGGCACGCCCGCCACGCTGGCCGTCGCCACCGACATATGGGCCGAGGCCACCATCGGGAACTTGCCGCCGGGCACGTAACAGCCCACCGATTGCACGGGGATATTTTTGTGGCCTAAAATGACGCCGGGCAGGGTTTCAACCTCTATATCCAGCATCGAGTCCCGCTGCGCCTGTGCAAAGTTGCGCACCTGTTCCTGGGCGAATTTGATATCGTCCAGCTCGCGCTCGGTGAGTTGGCCGATCAGATCGTCGATCTGCTCCTGCGACAAGCGGAACGAGGCGGGGGAATAGTTGTCGAACTTCTCGCTCAGCTCGCGCACGGCGGCATCACCGCGGGTTTCGATGTCTTTCAGCGTGGCCTCGACCACGGCTCGGGTCTTTGCGTCATCTTCGGCCCGGTCAGCGTCGGATTTGCCGCGTTTCAGATACTCGATTGCCATAATCCTGATCCTTACTTGTCGGGGCGGGGCGCGGTTTTGTCACCCCGGTCATAGGCTTCCCAGCCCTCACCGTTAAACAGATCGACCCCCAGCTGCGCGGCCACATGGGCGAAATCCACATTCACCCAGTTATCGACGATCTTGCCGTCGACAACTTTCCAGAAATCCATGTAACGGATTTCAACCCGCTTTCCGGTGGGGGCGATGCCCAGAAACTCGCCGGAATGGGTGGCTTCTTGTCGGCCAAAGGCGGCGGCCCATTCGCCCATATAGAGGCGTGCCTCATCGATGCAGGTTTTGTCCGAAAACGCGGCCTGGAAGGGGCGCTGCCAGTTGTCTTGAAACTCCTTCAGGCCGGTCTTGGTGCCACAGCCCTGATTGCCCATCCAGCGGAACCCCTTTGAGAAGAACTCGCCGATATCGTCAATACGGTGGTCGTTCAGACCGTCCACCATGGTTTCGATCACGCGGCGCGTGTCTTCGGTTTTGCTCAGATCCGTATCACGGGTCAGAACGGCTTGTTCCGGGCGGGAACCCTTCATTTCTTTATCCTTTTACTGCGCCAGCGGTCAGTCCGCTTACGATTTGGCGTTGGAAGATCATCACAAGGAAGAACAGCGGGGCGATGATCGATACCGCAGCGGCCACGGCGACCACCTGATCGGTCGTCGTAGTCTCGCGGTTGAACATGCCCGCAATGGCAGGGACCATCGTCTGGTTCTGTGCATCAAGCAGCAGCGAGGTCACTAGAAAGTCGTTATAGGCCAGCAGGAAACTGAACAGCCCGGTGGTAATCACCCCCGGCCACATCACCGGCATGATCACGCGGCGGAAGGCCTGAAAGTGGTTGCAGCCATCGACCCGCGCGGCTTCGTCCAGTTCGGCCGGGATGTTTTGGAAGAACGAGCGCAGCATCCAGATCGTGAACGGCTGATTGATCGCAACCAGCACCGCGATCACGGCGAAAGGTTTGCCATAAAGCGTCGGCGCGTTCTCACCCAGAACAGGCGCCAGCCATTCGGCCGAGTTGATGAAGACCGGCAGATAGCCCGCCACCAGAACCGAATGTGGCAACGCGCGAAAGATCAGCGCAATCAGCAAAATCCAGAAGGCCAGTGTTGAGCCCGACCGTGCCAGACCATAACCGGCCAACGTGCCCACGGTCAGCGATACCGTCACAACTCCGGCGGTCACGATCAGAGAGTTTTTGAAGTTGTTGGAAAAGCCCCGGTCAACCCAGACGGTTTTGTAATGCTCGGTCGTCACGCCCAGCACGTCGCGACCCAGAGGGCCGAATAGCGGGTTCAGCACGTTCAGAACCGCAGGCAAAACCACAAAGAACACCAGCAGGAAGGCGATCAGGGCGACAAGCACTCCGACCACCCAACCGAACCACGCCTGACCCGGCGCGGTGTATTCCTTGATCTTCGCAGGCAGCACCTTGGTTACGACCATGGCCGCACCCCAGATCACCGCGATCCCGAGAATGATATCCAGAACCGACAACCCGTTCCCTGTGGCCAGCGTCGCCGGGCCAAAGATCACGTTCAGCGCGTTGCTGTCATAGGCGTCAACGGGGGATTTGACGCTCATGATCGCAATCCAGACGATCGGGAAGGCGGCGACAAGGCACCAGAACGCCAGGAAGATGTTCGAGGTCAGCCGCAGGCTGAGAGGTTGGCGAAGCGCGCGCGAGGACATATCAGTGGCCTCCTTTATGGTCGCGCCAGGTGCGGCGCAGCGGCAGGATCAGCAGAATGACGATCCCGATCATGGTTAGCATCGCGCTGGCCGAGGCCCGGCTGATCGACCGGTTGCCCGCCTGATCCGGCACGAGGAAGTCGAAGGTCAGCCATTGCAGCGAGATGACATAAGCCTGGCTGGAGAAACCGACGATCTCTTCGAACACCCGGTAGGCGTCCATCAGGTGGATCATCGACACGAAGATGATCAGCGGCATCAGATGCGGAATGACGATGTATTTCATGCGCTGCCAGCGAGTCGCCCCGTCGATCACGGCGCTTTCGAGACTGTCCTGATTGACGGTTTGCAGCCCGGCATAGAACACAACGGCCGCAAACGGGGCCACGTGCCAGACGCGGTAGAACATCATCAGTATTTCAATCGTCCAGGCCTGCGCGAACAGGGCGATGTCTCGGTTCAACCACCATTCCAGTAACGCGGTCAGGATGCCGTCACCGCGGAACAGCCAGTTGATCGAAAGCGCGCCGATCACCGGCGTGATGATGAAGGGCAGCAGAGAGATGAAGATGACCGGCCCGCGGATCGACCCCGCGGCGTTATTGATCAGAACCGCGATGCCCAGCCCGAACCCGATGACCAGAGGCAGCGTGATTAGCGTGAAAGTCAGCGTAAACCGCAGCGCCTTCCAGAAGTTGATGGTGGACAGGACGGACCAGTTGCCCTCGGTGATCGCGCGCCAGGCCCGCTCGGGTTCAAGCACGTTGCGATAACTTTGCAGGCCGACATATTCGGTCTGGGTGATCACCTCGCCATGTTCGTCCAGCTTGGGCTGCGATTTCTGCTCGGTCACACAGGTCTGGGTCAGGAAGCCAGGGGTACAGGTTTCGACCTCGACCATCTCATAGACGGGTTGGGTGATGTAAAAGCTCTGCTTGAACACGCTGACCAACGGGAAAGCGATAAAGAGAAGCATCATAAAGACAGAGGGGCCAACAAAGGCGGCAAATGTCCTGAAATTCATGGCTCTGCCTTTCTCATGGTTCTCGGGTGGGGAAATAGGGAGGGCACGGAGCCCTCCCCAGGGAGGATCAGTTGCTGATCAGACCAGCTTCTTTCGCGGCGGTGATGTAGTCCGCTTCGATATCGGCCAGCGCAGTCTGTGCGTCCTTGGCGCCGGTCAGGTAATCGGCCAGACCGTTGCCCAGGGCGCTGTGCAGAACACCCATGGCGGCGCTGGCCGGGTAGGCCCCCGCACCGTTTTCCGCCGAGGCGGCAGCGCCTGCAGCCAGTTCGCCAGGCTGGTAGGCCGCGTTCAGCCAGACGGCAGTGTCATTGTTCGCACTGACCATGTCACCGTCGATTCCTTCCATGACCAGACGGAAGGCGGCGTCGGCCTCTTCATCGCTCATGTTCGAGGCCAGAACGATGCCGTCCCACCAGATTGTGGTCGAGGGACGCTCGGATCCCATCGGAGCTGAGGCCATGGTGACCTTGCCGACCACTTGGCTTTCGGCCTCGTCATTCATAGCAGCGGCGCGGCTGGCCCACAGGTTCGCCATAGCGATCTTGCCCTGTTGGAACTGCTGCTGAACATAGGTGGAATCGGACACAAGGTATTCGGGATCCATGAACTCGGTCATGGCCTTCATCGTCTCAAGCGCCTTGACGCCCTTTTCGTTGTTGATCGCGGGCATGTTGCCTTCGCCGATGAACGTGCCGCCTTCGCCCATATACATGTTGACGAATTCCTGAGCCAGGTTCCAACCGGTTTTGAAGGTGCCGCCGATGGGGTATTCCATAAGGCCAGCCTCTTTGATCTTGGCGGCGGCTGCCAGAACGTCGTCATAGGTCTTAGGTTCTTCGATGCCCAGCTCGGCCAGAACATCATTGCGATACATCAGGTGCTGCGCGTTCACCATCATGGCGATCGCCATCACCTTGCCGTCGACCTTGATCAGCTGATTGGGCAGCAGGTCTTGCCCGTATTTTGCAACCAGATCATCCAGCGGGCGGATCGTGCCCGCGTTCAGAAGCGGGATCATGGTTTCATTCGCAACGCCACCAATCTGATAGAGCGAGGGATTGGCAGCGAAAGCTTCGGGCTGCTTCTCGCGGAATTCCTGATCCAGCGAGGCGCTGAAATTGCCACATTCGGCCATTGCGTCCGTCACAGCTTTCCAGGCTTCGAACCCTGCCGACAGCGATTTCAGCGGCACTTCGTTTTCATAGGAACAGGCTGCCGATGCACCGCTTGCCGCGATGGCCATGGCGCCTGCCATTAGGATCGTCTTGAGTTTCATGCGTTTCTCCCTGTCAGGATGGGTCCGTCGTCGACGCCCGGACCGCTGTTATGCCCCGAAGGGCTGTTGGCGGGGTTACTCCCCGATCCGCGCACCGCTTCCAGCTTCGAAGAGGTGACAGATTTCTGTAGGCACCGAGAATGAGACATCATCCCCGATCTCGGCGCGGAAAGATTTATCGGCCTTGACCGACACCAAAGCCCCACCGACCCGGACCGATATCATGGTCGCGTCGCCCAGAAGCTCCAGCGTGTAGATCGGTGCGGTGATCTGGCCTGCGCCTTCGGCAAGACTGGCATCCTCGGCCCGGAAACCCAGTGTCATGGGGCCATCGGGCGCGTTGACCGGGATCTCGACGTGCTCCGCACGGAACACGCCGCCCGCGACCTCTCCCTCCATCAGGTTCATGGCGGGTGAGCCGATAAAGCTGGCGACAAATGTATTCGCGGGTCGGTCATAGATTTCGGTCGGGCTGCCGACCTGCTGCACCACGCCCTGTTTCATCACCACAACGCGGTCAGCCAGTGTCATCGCCTCGATCTGGTCGTGGGTGACATAGATCGTCGTCACCGCCAGCTCATGGCTGAGGTTCTTGATTTGCGCCCGGGTTGAAACCCGCAGCTTGGCATCCAGGTTCGACAGAGGTTCGTCCATCAGGAACACGTTCGGTTCACGTACGATGGCGCGGGCCAGGGCCACGCGCTGCCGCTGTCCACCCGACAGTTCGGCGGGTTTGCGATGCAGAAAATCGTCCAGCTCGACCATCGCGCTGGCGCGACGAACCTTGTCGTCATGGGTCGCCGGGTCGATGCCGCGGACTTTCAGCGGAAAGCGGATGTTCTCATAGACGTTCATGTTGGGGTAGAGCGCATAGCTTTGGAACACCATCGCCACGTCGCGGTCTTTGGGTTCCAGATCGTTTACGACCTTGCCGTCGATCAAAATATCGCCCTCGGTCACGTCCTCAAGCCCGGCGATCATCCGCATCGTGGTGGTCTTGCCGCAGCCCGATGGACCCAGCAGCACCAGAAACTCGCGATCTGCGATGGTTAGGTCAAAATTGTGGACCCCCACAAACGAACCCCATCGTTTGCCGACGTTACGCAGTTGAATTTCCGCCATGGTGCCCCCAACTAGGATTCGTTTTGCATACGTTTGCAAAACTGTAATTCGCATATATCAAATCAGGCAAGACTTTTTTGCATACGTATGCAAGAATGTGGAAAATACCTGATTCATTCCAGCGACACAAAACGCGCAACACCCTGACACAAATGGAAAATACCGTGACCTTCCAGAAAGAGAAAAAAGTTATCTCTGACTTTCATTCCGCATTGGATTCAGCGACGCCCCAAGACGTTCCCAGCGTCATGAGCCGTTTCTGTACACCTGATTCACTGTGGCGCGGTTTTCACCCGTTCAACTTGATCAATGATGCAGAACAGGTGGCCCAGCAATTCTGGATGCCCCTGAAATCCAGTCTGACTCGACTGCAAAATCGGGTGGATATCATGTTCGCCGGGCAGAATTCGCTGCGCGATGAATCAGATGTGTGGGTCGTCACCATGGGGCATTTGATGGGCCTGTTCGACCATCACTGGCTAGGCATTCGCCCGACCGGAAAGCTGGCGTTTCTGCGCTATTGCGCCTTCTACAAGGTCGCCGATGGCAAGATCACGGAAACGGCGATGTATTTCGACATACCGCACCTGATGGTACAAGCCGGCCAGAACCCGTTTCCTCCGCAAACAGCGGCGCATCTGGTGCAACCCGGCCCAATGCCGCATGATGGCCTGCTGCTTACAGAACAGCCGGTTGCAGAGGGTGAGAAAACACTGGCATTGATCAATGCGATGATCTCGGACCTTGGCCAGTGGCAAGGCGGTCTACCGCTTGAGGAAGAGTTGGCCCGAACCTGGCACGACGACATGATCTGGTGGGGGCCGGAGGGAATTGGCGCGACCTACACGATCGAACGCTATGCCAAGCAACACTCGGGACCGTTCCGCGCGGGTTTCAAAGACCGGTCAAAGACAAAGCATATCTGCCGTCTAGCCGAAGGGCATTATGGCGGCTTCTTTGGCTGGCCTAACTTCACCGCAACGCCCTCAGGAGGGTTCATGGGTATGCCGGCCACTGGCAAACCGGGCGAGTTCAGGGTGATCGACATTTATCGCCGTGCCAAGGACAAACTGGCCGAAAACTGGATTTTCATAGACCTGCTGCATTTCTGGAAACAACAGGGCGTCGACGTACTGGGTCGCACCGCTGGGATCGAAACACCATGAAGATAGACGCACATCACCATCTGTGGGATCTGAACGCGGTCGAGTATCCTTGGTTGATGGAAAAAGGCGCCGTTCGGTTTTTTGGCGACCCCACGCCGATCCAGCGTGACTATTTACTACCAGAATTTCGTGCAGATGCGTCCGCACAGGGCTTCTCGGCCTCGGTGCATATCCAGGTCGGCGCCTCCGATCCCTGGGCCGAGGCGCAGTGGGTGCAATCCGTGGCCGACCAATATCCGGACTGGCCGCTGGTTCAGGTCGTATTTTGCGATCTGACGGCCAACGATCTAGAGTACCAGCTGGATCGCTTTCAATCGCTACCCTCGGTTCGGGGTGTTCGTCAGATCGTTGGGCGCGCGCCCGGCGAAGATGCCAAGACCGGCACAAACAAATTGCTTGAAAACCCGGATTTCCGGATCGGCCTGAAAGCCGTGGGCGAGCGAGGCCTTTCCTTTGACCTGCAATTGCTTCCTGAACTGATGGAACAAACTGCCGAAGTGCTTTCTCATGCACCAAGTACGCCTGTTGCTCTTTGCCACGCAGGCTCACCACATGACCGCAGCGCTGAGGGGTTAAGTCACTGGGAAGAGGCGCTTAGTTCCCTGTCCAAACTGCCTCACGTCCATTGCAAACTCTCTGGGCTTGGCATGTTTGATCACAATTGGAGCGCCCAAAGCGTCGCGCCAATCGTTTCAACCTGCTTGTCGCAATTCGGCGCCGATCGTTGCATGTTCGGATCGAACTTTCCGGTCGACAGTCTTTCTTCGACTTACCATGAACTGGTGTCGCGCCTTCAAGAACTGATCCCTGACGCGCATCAGAACAGCGTGTTCCAAGATACTGCAAAGAGGTTCTACCGTTTTGAATGAGTTTGGAAACTGTATTCGAAGTTGATCGGCCCGTTGCAATTGAGGGTACCGCGTGGGGCGATACGTTTAGATATGCGCACGCCCGGATTCATTCGGTTTCAACATGTCAGGCAATCACAGCCAGACTTTCGACTTCAAATTAAAACCGAGCCAGGCAGATCAGGCCGCTCATGAGAACGGCCTTTTTCTCTTTTGCTGATCAACACCTCTCAAGGAGAATTTGGTGCATAGGCCAGATAGTTTTTCTGAATAGAGATCTGGTCCGCGATGAACTTTGCATCATGCCAAACGCCCCAGATAAACGATGATCCGCGGCGCGATTGCCACGGCAGCCCGACGAAATAGAGACCCGGCACCGGAGAGACACCGCGTTGGTGGATTGGTCTGCCCCGGTCGTCCAGCGTGTCTACCTCCAGCCAGTCATAGTCAAACTGGAACCCGGTTGCCCAGATCACGGTGCGGATATTGTTACGCTCAAGGTCCAGCTCGCGAATGGGGTCTGACACACAGGCGGGATCGTCTGCTATGACCCAGGCCTCGGGCTCTTCTGGCAGGTCGATGCCGGTGCGCGCGACGTAGGCATCGGCGGCTTCGAGCAGGGACAACATGTTTGCGTCGCCCGCATCGAGATTGGCTTTGAGATCATCGGCGATATGGAGAACGCCGTTTTCATATCCCGACGACATCCCCAGCAAAGTGATACCGCGCTCGGCAAGCTTCCTGAAATCTACGGTTTTGCCGCCATGCGCGCCACTGACAGCGATCGTGACATGCTCGGTGCCGGGCGCCGGTGTATCCAAATTCCAAATGCCGAGAACGCCCAGCCACCAGACATTGTCTCTCCCACGATAGCGACGCGGAGGTCGGTCATGGGGGCCAATGGAGAAGAAGACTTCGCGCCCAGCATCGTGCAACTCGGCCGCGATCTGCGATCCGGAGGAACCTCCGCCGATGACCAGAACGGCGCCCTCAGGCAAAGCCTCGGGATTGCGATAGGCGGTGGAGTGCATCTGCAGAACGTCAGAGGTTTCGGGGATGATTGGCGGAATCGCCGGTTTCTGAAACGGCCCTGTGGCACAGACGAGGTGGCGCGCTTCTATGGGACCTTGCGAGGTTTCGACCAAAAAGCCCGCGCGGTTTTTATGCGGGCGCGCACGCGTCACCGTAACGCCTGTGCGCACGGGCGCGTCGATCATTTTGGCATAGTCTTCAAAATACTGGGCCACGCATTCCTTGCGCGGAAAGGCGTCGCGGTCGCCGGAAAACTCGAGGCCCGGGAAGCGATCATGCCATGCTGGACCATTTGCAACGAGTGAATCCCACCGTTCGGATCGCCAACGTTCGGCAATGCGGCCCCGCTCTAAAAGGACGTGGTCTATGCCTTGGGCACGGAGATGCTCGCTTGTGGCAATGCCCGCCTGACCTGCGCCAATCACCACCGTGTCGAAGTTTTCCATCGCGTCACCTTTTTTTCCGTGCTGGGTATCTGTTGGCCCGGTTGCTTCTTTTGCTTGTGCAACCCTAATTTTGTATCATCTTATGTCGATTAGATTTTACCTAATCACCGGTAAGATAGACTTTTGGTTTGTTTCCGGCAAAAGCCGTCTCAGTATGTGAATGCGGTGGCCGCCCGCGACTCAGGCAAAGAGGTTCGTTCATGCCCAAAGACCACGTTGATCCTATCGCAGCTCTGCGCGCGAATACCTCGGTCCCGTTTGAACGTGCGCGGGCCATGCCGACCGAGGTCTATACCGAGCAGAGCTTTGTCGATGCAGAGCTTGAGCACATCTTCCGAAAGGACTGGTACTGTGTGGGCCGGGCGGACGCCTTGTCGTCCGTCGGAGACTATGTAGCTTGCGAACTGGCCGGGCAGCCAATCGTTGTGTTGCGTGACAGAGACGGCGATCTGCGCGCGATGAGCAATGTGTGCCTGCACCGCATGTCGACACTTTTGCATGGGCGCGGGAATGCAAAGACAATCGTCTGCCCCTATCACGCCTGGACCTACAACCTCGACGGCAAGCTGCGCGGTGCGCCCGCGATGAAGCAGAATGAGGGGTTTTGCAAAGATAACTACGCGCTGCCTCAGGTCCGCTGCGAAGAATGGCTAGGCTGGGTCTTTGTCTGCCTTGATCCAAATGCAGCCCCCGTGGCCGAGCAGCTGTCCGAAGTGGCGACCATGATCGAAGGCTATGACATGGCCAACTATTCCGAGGCGTTCTATGAAGAACACGTCTGGGACACCAACTGGAAGGTGTTGGCCGAGAATTTCATGGAAAGCTACCATTTGCCGGTGTGTCACGCGGGCACGATTGGTGGTTTGTCGCGGCTGGAGGACATGATTTGCCCGCCCGGCAGCGCGGCCTTCAACTACCACACGATTCTGAAGGATGAATCCCTGCGCATTGCCATGGCGCACCCCAGCAATGACCGGCTGAAAGGCGATGAACGCCGCACGACCTTTCTTCTGGCGCTTTATCCAAGCCTGATGATCACGCTGACGCCAGGATATTTCTGGTATTTGTCATTGCATCCCAAAGGGCCGGGTCAGGTGCATATCCGCTTTGGCGGTGGCATGTCGAATGACTTTGCGGATGACCCGGATGCGCAAGACAATTTCACCGCGCTCAAGACGCTTCTGGATGACGTGAATGTCGAAGATCGCGGCTGTACCGAAAAGGTGTTTCGGGGCCTGTGTTCAGAAGCAGCAACCCCTGGGCACCTAAGCCATCTGGAACGCCCGAACTACGACTTTGCGCAATATCTGATGTCAAAGATCGACGCAGGAGGCGCGTCCTAAATATGACTCACACCCGCATCCGTCCTTTCAATACCGGCGATACCTACCCTGAACAATCGCTCGACAATGACCTGTGCCAAGCCGTTGTCACTCGTGGCGGGAGTACTGTCTGGATGCGCGGGCAGTGCCCGCAGAACCTGGACGATGCCAAGAACATAGACAGCCACGACCCGGCAGAGCAGACCCACAAGGTGATGCAGAACATCAAGCAATTGATCGAAGAAGCAGGCGGCGAAATGGAGCATCTCGTCAAGGTGGTCGTCTATATCACCGATGTCCGTCACCGTGAGGCTGTGTATCGCACCATGGGCGAATACATCAAAGGCGTGCATCCTGTCTCAACCGGTCTGGTGGTGCAGGCTCTGGCACGGCCCGAATGGCTGGTGGAGATTGACGCCACCGCCGTGATCCCGGACTAGCCCCGTGACTTTCTCTCTTGTGGCCCGATGCGCGCAGACCGGCATGTTTGGCATGGCGATCTCGTCTTCTTCTCCGGCAGTTGCAGCCCGTTGCGCCTATGCGCGTGCAGGCGTTGGTGCGGTGGCAAGCCAGAATGTCACCGATCCGAGCCTTGGTCCAAAGACGCTCGATCTGATGGAACAGGGCGCCTCGGCTGAGGCGGCGGTGCGCCAAATCACTGGTGAGGCCGCGCACATCGCGTACAGGCAGCTTCTGGCAATTGACGGAAACGGAACCACAGCCATCCACTCTGGCCAAAACGTGCTGGGCAACTGGAACGAGGCTCAGGGCAGGGATGTTGCATCGGGGGGCAATCTTCTGGCCCATGATGGTGTGCCCTCTGCCATCGTGTCCGCATTCGAAGATGCGACGGGTCACTTGGGTGACCGGCTGATTGCGGCACTCCGCGCTGGGCTTGCTGCCGGGGGCGAGGCCGGGCCCGTGCATTCCGCGGGTCTGATGCTGGTCGACAAAGTCAGCTGGCCCGTGGCCGACCTGCGCTGCGACTGGACCGAGGATTGCCCCATTGAAGCGGTTGCAACCGCCTGGGACGTCTACAAACCACAACTGGACGATTACGTGCGCCGCGCACTCGATCCCTCCGCCGCGCCCTCCTATGGCGTGCCGGGGGACACATAAGACATAACAACAAGGGAGGCCGGGATGACCCATTTGCGAACGAAACTTCAAGACTTGGCCGCCTTGCCCGCGGATCGCCCGATGGGTATGCCCGGCGCGTTCTATACCTCGCAAGAGCAATTTGACCACGAGGCGCAGACTGTGCTGCGCAGCGGGTGGCACTGCTTGGGTCGGGTTGATGAAATCCCGGAACCCGGTGATTTCTTCACCGTCCAGCTTCTGAATGAACCCTTGCTTGTCGTGCGCGGCGATGAGGGTGAAATCCGTGCCCTTGCGAATGTGTGTCGGCATCGCGGAATGCCACTGGCAGAAGGAAGTGGCAATACAAAGCGGTTTGTTTGCTCGTATCACGCATGGGCCTATGGGCGCGACGGTGCCTTGCTGCGTGCCCCACGGATGGAGAATGCGGGCTTTGATCCCAAATCCTGCAGGCTGCCGGAACACCAGGTGCAGCTTTGGAACGGGTTCATTTACGTGAACCTTACGCCAGACGCCCCGCCGTTTGAGCATCCCGAGCTTGATGCCATGCTGGCACCTTATGAGACAGAGGATTTCCGCCTTGTGCATGTGGCTGAAGAGAACTGGCAGACCAACTGGAAATGCCTGGTTGAGAACTTCATGGAAGGCTACCACCTGAGTGTGGTCCATCCGCAAACCTTGCACGGCTACACCCCGTCGGGGCTGTCGCGCAAGCTGGTCAGCGGGGATGGCTACACCTCCTATGCTGCCAATTACCCGGACAATATTACACCGCGCGGAGACGGCGCGGCGGGCCTGAGCGAGGCAGAACGAAAACGGTCGTCCCTCTTTGCCAAGTTTCCCACGCAGGTGGCCAGCCAAGCCGCCAGCCTGCTCGTATCGTTGTCTATTTTCCCGATCAACGCGAACCTGATCCGCGTCAAATGGACGATGTCCGTCTATCGCGATAACCTCGATCACGACACGATCCAGGGGCGAATCGCGCTCTGGGAAGAGGTCAACCGCGAGGATCGCGAAAAGCTTGAGCGCATGCAGGTCGCGCTGCATTCTGCCCACGCGATCGAAGGGCCGCTGGCAGGGGATGACTATGAAGGCACGATCCGCGATTTCCAAACATGGCTTGCCCAACAGGATAGTGCCCCTGATCTGGCCTGAGACTATGCGAGCCGCTAAGACCTCTGACAACATCTCTAAAATAGGAGCGTCTGCGTGCCGCGTCTGACCCTCCGGCAGTTGGAGTACCTCGTTGCGGTTGGCGAAACAGGCAGTATAGCGCGGGCCGCAGACCGGTTGAACGTCTCGTCGCCGTCGATCTCATCTGCCATCACCCAGCTTGAAGAAGAGTTGGCGATTTCGCTGTTTGTGCGGCAACACGCGCAGGGCCTGTCACTGACACAAGGTGGGCAAAGGGTGCTTGAAAAAGCCCGCCAGGTCCTGAACGACGCGAGAGAGATCGCAAACATTGCCGCCGATATTTCAGGTACGGCGCGCGGCCCTCTCGCAGTGGGCTGCCTGTTGACCTTCGCGCAACTTGTCTTACCGCGCTTGCGGCGCGGGTTCGAAACCGGGTTTCCCGATGTCAGGATCGCCCAGAAAGAACTGAACCAGGCAGAGATATTCAACGCGTTGCAACGGTCCGAGATCGACATTGCGCTGACCTATGACATGGATATTCCGACCGACCTGAATTTCATCGGACTGGTGCGCCTGAACCCATTTGCATTACTACATGCCGGGCACGAATTGGCGACACGGACATCCGTATCCATCGATGATCTGGCGGACCTGCCAATGATCCTCCTCGATTTGCCGATCAGCACCGACTATTTCTTGTCGCTGTTTACGGCATCCTCGCGCCAGCCTCGTATCGTGGAGCTGACGCGAGACATGGCCGTGATGCGTTCAATGGTTGGGAACGCCTTTGGCTATTCCATCGCCAATGTGCGCCCGCAAAGCAATACATCACCGGACGGCAATCCGCTTGTTTGCGTGCCGATTACCGGGCCGGTTCGGTCCTTGAGAATGGGTCTTTTGACCACCCACGGTGCGGAAAAGTCGCGTACGGTGTCTGCGTTCATAGACTATGCGCAGGCTCAGGCCCGTGCGGGCGCCTTTCGCGCCATCGGAGGAGAAGCGCTTTCATGAGTGTCTCGCTGAAGGTTCTGGAGCGTCTGGTTGCCTTTGAATCCGTCAGTGCCCGATCCAACCTCGATATGATCGCCTATATCGAAGACTTTCTGCGCAATCGCGGCTTTCGGGTGCAGCGCATCACAGATCCTGACGAACCTAAGGCAGGGCTTTTTGCAGAAATCGGGCCATCTGTTGAAGGTGGGCTGTTACTCTCTGCGCATTCCGACGTGGTGCCGGTTGAGGGGCAGGATTGGAGCGTAAGCCCCTTCAAACTTACCCGACAGGAAGGCCGATTGTACGGGCGTGGAACGACCGATATGAAAGGCTTTCTGGCTGAGATGCTGGCCCTTGCCGATGCCATGCACGGTCGGGAACTGAAAACGCCTTTAAAGCTCTTGGTGTCATACGACGAAGAGATCGGCTGCGTCGGGATTTCACGTATGAAAAAGCAGCTACCGGCGCTCTTGGGACGCCCCAAACTGGCCATTGTGGGCGAGCCGACCGAGATGCAGGTCGCCATTGGTCACAAAGGCAAGCGTGCCTACCGCGCCGACATAAGAGGAGAGGCCGGACATTCCGCACTGGCCCCGCAATTTGTAAACGCACTCCACGTTGCTGTCGATTTCGTCGGAGAATTGCGCCAGATGCAACAGAAGGTCCAACAAACCGGGATCCGCAACGACGCCTACGATGTTCCCTATACGACCTTCCATGTTGGCCAGCTGTCCGGCGGCACAGCTCTCAACCTTGTACCCGACAAGGCGACGCTTGTGTTTGAGTTCCGGCATCTGGCGGAAGATGACCCCGACGAGATCGAAGCCCAGCTTCAGCAGGCAGCAGACGTGGTCTTGGCCAAGTTTCCACCGGCTGCCCATATCTCGCTCCGGTCGTTGGCGGGATACCCGGGGCTGTCAGTCGCAAGCTCCGAACCGGTGGTCTTACTGGTAAAGTCCTCTGGCGGCGGCGACACAACCCACGTTGCATTCGGAACTGAGGCTGGCGTTCTGTCAGACCTCGGCATCGCGACAGTGGTGTGCGGCCCAGGGTCTATGGCGGAACAAGGCCACAAGCCTGATGAGTACGTTTCCGAGGAACAATTGGTTGCTTGTTCCCTCATGCTCAGAAAAGTCGCGAATGAGGTGTTGTTTGGCCTCTAGGGCAGATGTGTTTTTTGTGAGGTCAGTTGCGAAGCTTCCGACAATTGACGTCCACACTTGATGCGTATGAATGCCGTCTGCTCCGGTAAGGGGCGGTCCTGGATTGGCGTATTGTGGTAAGCGTTGTCCATTCTAATGGATCGGTCGCGTATCGTCAGAGATTGTTGCGGAGTCTAATGTGCCACAAACTTGCTACTGAACGACTTTGACGCAGCGTTGGCGAGATAGTTTGACCATTCAAATGTTTCGAATCGATTGAGAAGTGGTATGCTGCACTGCAGAAATCGAGGCGCCACGATGTTCCACCTGAATAGGTTAAAAGCTGTCGTCATCGGAGTAGCGAGCGATCGGTCGATCGCGTGGGGTTATGCACGTGCGCTGCAGTCGCAAAGCGAAGATGTCGCCAGGCCCTCTGAAAACCCGCGTCGTCACCGGGATAGCCAATTTTGGTGCGCTGCAGCAAAGCATGCACCCACACATCACTTCGCGACCATCGAAGATGTCGACCTGTGCATCGTTTCTTGCAAGCAGCGAGGCGTTCAATTTGACCGGGGGCATACTCCCCATCGACGGTGAAACCAACATCGTCCGAGGAAGGATAGATCAATGGCTCGGAATTCATTCGCGAATGAAAAGGCATCGAACCTTCCAACGGGTGAAAACATAACGGCCGTGAACAGCAAATTGTTTGACGCGATTTCCAACGTACTCGATCAATCTGGTGTTCAGTATGAAATTCTGTCTCGTGCCGCCACCATTCAGGCTCAGAAAATAACTGAGCACCATTCGGATCGGGTTCTGAACCTGATAAGCGATCTGCGAGATCTCGCGGTGCAATTCACGCAGACGAAATCCGCTGGCTCGGCTTGGGCGGACTATCTCAAGGATGCTGGTCAGCGCGTCGCCTTGACGATGGACGCCTTGCGTGAGCGTGGTGATGTTTTCCTCGAACATGAAGTGGCCGGTTGCCCGCCGGTGCTTGCTTATGACTACGAAGTGATCGTTGATGGGGCCGAACTCGACCGGCCCTGTAACTATCACCTATTGCGCATCGTCCCTCCGCAAGGAATCCACGTAGACGATCACAAACGCCCCTACATTATCATCGACCCGCGTGCTGGGCACGGTGGAGGTATTGGTGGTTTCAAGTCCGACAGCCAGGTTGGCGTGGCGCTAGCCAAGGGCCATCCGGTCTATTTTGTGAGCTTCGACCGTGATCCGGTTGAAGGTCAGACATTGGCCGACGTCATGCATGCCGAGGCTGGATTTGTTCGCACAGTCGGCGCGCGTCACCCCAAAAGCCCTCAACCTGTTGTTACAGGAAACTGCCAAGGTGGATGGGCGACGCTGCTGATGGCGGCCTGCAACCCTGATCTGACCGGGCCTTTGGTGCTCAACGGAGCGCCGGTTGCACCATGGTCGGGTGAAGTTGGTGAAAACCCCATGCGCTACAATGGTGGTATGCTTGGCGGTACCTGGCAGCCGATGTTCTGGTCGGATTTGGGGAATGGCAAGTTCGACGGCGCCAATCTGGTGATGAATTTCGAGCAGCTAAACCCCAGCCGAAACTACTTTGGCAAATATTTCGATCTGTATCGCGATCCCGAAGGTGGTCGGCAACGCTTCATCGATTTTGAGCGCTGGTGGGGTGGGTTCTTTCTTCTGAACGAGGCCGAAATTCGGTGGATTGTAGAACAGCTGTTCGTTGGAAACCGGCTGGTCAAGAATACCGCACAACTGGAGCCTGGAATTCCCGTTGATCTCAAGGCGATCAAAGCGCCGATTTTTGTCTTTGCAAGCCATGGTGACAATATCACGCCGCCTCAACAGGCGTTAAACTGGATTGCCGAGACTTATGCCGACGAAGAAGAGATACGGGTACGCGGCCAGCGCATAATCTACATGCTTCATGAAGAAGTGGGGCATCTGGGCATCTTTGTTTCCTCCAAGGTCGCGCGCAAAGAGCACGCAGGCCTGGCCTCTACACTTGAGACGGTCGAGGCAATGGCGCCCGGTCTCTATGAGATGGTCATTGATAGCATCGAAGGGGACGGGGTCGAAAAATCCTTCGAAGTTCGTTTCGTCGAACGCTCGCTGTCGGATGTCGCGGCATTGGATGACGGTCGGCAGGATGAAACCAGCTTTGCCGCAGTGGCGCAAATGTCCGAAGTGCAAGCAGGGGCTTATGAAACCTTCGGTCGCCCGGCGGTGCAAGCCCTGTCGTCACCGGTGATGGCTCAAGCTTTGCGCGATGCACATCCATTGCGTGTACAGCGCGCTGCAATGTCTTCGAGCACAGTTTTGGGGAAAGGAATCGAAACTCTGGCGCAGAATGCCAGAGCGCAGCGCGCTCCCGCCGATGCTGAAAATCCTTTTCTGAAATGGGAAAAACTCACCGGAGAATGGATCGAGCAGTCGATGGATCTTGCACGAGATTTGCGCGACGCCTGGTATGAGGCGTCGTTCTACGCAATTTGGGGCGGGCCGTTTGCGTCTTGGTTCGGGCAAAGGAATGCAACGCGCCGAACCCTGCCAGACCCGGCGACTTTGCGCGATCTGCCCGAGGTCAGCGCGGTGCTTGCTCACACGCGGCAAGGAGGTCTACCCGAGGCGGTCATTCGTATACTGGTTCTATTGGCTGACAGTCACAAAGGCTTTCGTGCGGAGATTTTACACCGTTGGGCGCATATCTTTCACCACGAAGCGCCGTTCAAGTGCCTTTCGGTCACCGACCGTCAACGTATTCTGCATGAGCAATCTCTGGTCGCCACTTTTGATCCGAAGAGCGCGGTCGACACGTTGCCTTATCTATTGCCGGACAAAGCGCGGCGCATAGAAGCCGTCGATCTCGTCAAACACATCATAGGTGAAGTGCGAACACCCTCAAAAGAATTGGAAGAGATGGCCAATTTGCTTGTACGGGTTTTGGACTACAATGGGGATGCTGAAACTGAGGCAAAGCCAGCGTCAGAGTCATCACCAGCTCGACCAAGAAAGCGAAGAGTAAAGACAAAACCCAGTCTGAATTAAAACGATTTCATTGCTTTAGGCCGGAAATCTCTATTAACTTGGCGACAACCAGGTTTGCCAGATCAATATAAATCCCTCCGGCGCTGATGCTTTGGTGGGCAGCACGAAGGTGGAAAGAATTTAAACTCTTAAACATGCGACTTAGGGTAGGCGATGTCTCAGAGTCTTTTGAAGTATACACGTGTTTTGGAAATTGTCGGAGACACGATAAAGGTTCGTGTACCGGTTGACGATGGTGGCGCACCGGCTGTTCGGTTCAATGATCTGGCGGTGATCGAAACGGTTGATGGGCATAAAACGCTGGCCCAGGCGATCTTTATTGACCGGGATGTGGTGACGCTTCAGGTGTTCTCGGGCACCAAGGGCATTTCGACCGAGGCGACGGCGACCTTCCTGGGTCACCCGATGCAGACGCCGTATTCAGCCAATATTCTGGGCCGCGTTTTTGACGGAGCGGGAGAGCCGATTGACGGCGGCCCTGACCTGTCAGCCGAGCCGCGGATAGATATTGGCGGACCGACAGTGAACCCGGCCGAACGGGCCGTGCCCAACAAGATGATCCGCACCGACGTGCCAATGATCGACGTGTTCAATACGCTGGTCGAAAGCCAGAAGATCCCGATCTTTTCGGTCTCGGGCGAACCGTTCAACGCCTTCCTCAGCCGCATCGGCATACAGGCGGACGCGGATATCGTGGTCTTCGGCGGCTTGGGGTTGATCTTCGATGACTACCACACGTTTCGGACTTCGTTTGAGGATGCAGGGGTGTTCTCGCGCACCGTGATGTTCGTCAATCAGGCCATGGACCCTCTGGTGGAACGCCTTCTGGTGCCAGACATGGTGCTGGCCGTGGCCGAGAAATTCGCGGTGGAAGAGGGTAAGCGCGTTCTCGTGCTTCTGACCGACATGACCGCCTATGCCGACGCGATGAAAGAGGTGGGCATCAGTCAGGAGCGCGTCCCTTCGCAGCGTGGCTATATGGGCGATCTCTATTCGCAACTGGCGCGACGCTACGAGAAAGCCTGTGATTATGCCAAGGGGGGCTCGGTGACCGTTTTGACCGTCACGACAATGCCCGGCAACGATGTGACCCACCCTGTGCCGGATAACACGGGCTACATCACCGAAGGCCAGTTCTACCTGCATTCGGGCGTGATTGACCCATTCGGCAGCCTCTCGCGCCTTAAGCAGAACGTCATAGGCAAGACCACACGTGAGGATCACGGGCAGATCATGAACACAATGATCCGCTTCTATTCGGAAAGTCGGGATGCCGCGCAGAAACAGGCGATGGCTTTTGATCTGTCGGACTACGATCATCAACTGCTGAAATTCGGCGCGCTGTTCCGCAAGCGGTTCATGGACATTAACGTCTCAATCCCGTTGGAGGACGCGCTGGATCTGGGCTGGAAAACACTGGCCGAGTGTTTTGAGCCTGAGCAATTGCTGATGAAGCAAGCTCTGATCGACAAGTATTTCCCAAAGGATGGTGATGGCGCGGTTGCAGCTGAATAAGTCGTCGCTCGCCCGCGAGCAGACACAGCTGAAAAGCTATGAACGGTTCCTGCCGTCGCTGGACCTGAAACGCCAGCAGTTGATGGCCGAACGCGCCAAAGCACGCGAAGATGTAAAGCGTCTGGAGGACGAAGTAAGCGATCTGGCGCAGCAGGTCGGCGCAAAGCTCCCCATGCTGGCGCAGAAGGGCATTTATCTGGACGGGTTGGTCGAGCTGAAAGACTACAAGGTCAAAGAGGTGAATGTCGTGGGCGTCAAGATGCCCGCCCTTGACCGGATCGAGGTTTCGGTGCGCCCATACTCACGGCTGGCCAAGCCCCATTGGGTCGACGCCGCCGCGCAATTGCTGCACGACATGATCGAGGCGCGTCTGCGGGTCAAAGTGGCGGAAGAGCGGGTGAAGATATTCGACAAGGCCGTCGCCACGATCACGCAGCGGGTCAATCTGTTCGAAAAGGTTCTGATCCCGCGCGCCAAGGCCAATATCAAGAAGATCCGCATCTATCTGAGTGATGAGCAGATGCAGGCCGTCGTGCGCTCGAAGATCTCCAAGCGCAAACATGCGCAGGAGGCCGTGTCATGAGTGTTGCACGGCTCAAAAAGCTGTCTTTGGTGGGACGGGCGGCGCAGAAGATCGAAACGCTTGAGGCGCTGCAGGCGCTTGGTTGTATGCATGTGCTGCCCTTGGCCCCTCCGCCAGCTGAGCCGGAAAAGGTCAACGAACGGGGCGCGCATGAAGCATACAAGGCACTGCGTTTTCTAACTGATGTCCCCGAGCCTCGCAGGCAAATACAACGCGATCCTGAGTTCCAGATGGATCAGTTCGTCAAAGACGTGCTGGACCTGATGCAGCGTACGCGAGACATGTCAGACCGAAGGGATTTTCTGGCCCATCGGATTGCTCAGGTACAGCCTTGGGGGGATTTGGATTTCCCGCCCGACGATGTGCTAGCGGGCAACCGGTTGTGGTTCTACCAACTGCCCCTAAAGCACCGGGATACGTTGGAGAATCTGGCGCTTCCTTGGGCCATACTCGAACAGGATCACCGCTTCATCTATGCCGTCCTGATTGCGCCGGGCGAACCGGCAGACGATATCCTGCCGGTCCCGCGCACGCATACCGGCTCTTTGCCGATTCACGAGTTGGAGGCACAGCTGGAAGAGGCAGAGATCGCGATCGAAGCGCTTGAGGCGGAACGAGTTGCGCAGACCCGCTACCTGACGCTGATGCGGCGCAACCTGTCCGTTGCAGAAAGCGCGGCAGAGCTGGCCCATGCGACCCAGAAGGTCCGCGACGAAGAGGCGATGTTTGCCCTGCAGGGCTGGGTGCCCGAAGATCGCATTGAAGCGGTGCTGGAGATGGCGGGGGCGAAAGATGCCGCCGTTCTGATCGAAGACCCGGGCGCCGATGACACCCCGCCCACATTGCTGGAGCAGCCGGAACAGCGCAACGCTGCTGTGGACTTGGCGCTGTTTTACCAAGTGCCGGGCTACAAAGATTGGGACCCGAGCGTGATCGTTGCGGCCTCTTTCGCGTTCTTCTTTGCGATGATCGTGGCAGATGCAGGATATGGGGTCGTCATTCTGCTGGGCCTGTTGTTGTTCTGGAAGCGTTTGGGCGGGACGGTCAGCCAACAATCCTGGAGGCGCTACGGTGTGATCGTCTCGATGGCGACCATCCTCTATGGCGTGTTGGTCGGGAGCTATTTCGGGGTCGCACCGCCCGATGGGTCCCTTTTGGCTAAGGCTAAACTGCTGGATCTGAATAACTTCGGCGCGATGATGATGATTTCGATTGTTGTTGGTGTCTTGCATCTTGTGCTGGCCAACGCTCTGGCCGCGCGTGCGGCATGGGGGCAGCGCAAGGCGGTTGCCAACCTGGGTTGGATCGCGGCGCTGATCGGCGGGTTTGTTTTGTGGCTCAGTTACATGAAAGGCCAATCAGCAACGCTGGGTGCGATGATATTGGGCGCGGGTCTTTTGGCGATCTTGCTGTTTACAAGCGAGAGGCAGATCAAAAAACCAATCGACTGGCTCTGGCGACTTATTGACGGTGTGCAGGGTCTTGCCGGGGCCATGGGCGCATTCGGAGATGTCCTTAGCTACATGCGTCTATTTGCGCTTGGGTTGGCCTCGGCCTCACTTGCGATCACTTTCAACGATCTGGCCGTCTCGGTTGTCCACGCGCTGAAAGGACCGGGCATTTTGTTCGGTCTGCTGATCCTGGTCATCGGCCATATCCTGAACTTCGCCCTCGCCATGATGAGCGGCGTCGTCCACGGTTTACGTCTCAATTACATCGAATTCTTTAAATGGGGCCTGCCGGACGAAGGCATCGTCTTTCGTCCGTTCGCCCGCAAGGAGGTTCAGGAATGAATGAGCTTGTTCTGACATTGGGTTGGCTGGGCATCTACGCCCCCATGGCGCTGGGCGCGGCGGCCAGTGCGATTGGCTGTTCGATTGCGGGTATGGCCAGTATTGGTGCGATGACCGAGACAGAAGGCGGCTATGGCCGGTTCGTCGGTGTTTCGGCCTTTCCGTCAACGATGGTGATCTACGGGATCGTCATCATGTTCACGCTCAACCGCGATGTGACACCGGAAAACGCGGGCGGTTTGTTCGGGATCGGCATCCTGTCGGGTATCGCGCTTATGTATTGCGGCATCTGGCAGGGTCGGGCCTGCGCCGCCGCGATTAATGCGACCAAGGAAAAGCCAGAGATATTCGGTCTGTCCTTGGCTCCGGCAGCCATTATCGAAGGCTTTGGCGTCTTCGCCTTCGTCTTCGCCCTTGTGATCAGCGCGGGGATCAGTTGATGGCACAGGATGGCATGATCTCGCACGGCGTCGACGCGCTGATCGACAAACTGCGCAGCGATGGCGTGGCCGCCGGGCAGGCGGATGCCGAGAAGCTGAGGGCGGATGCCAAGGCCGAGGCGGCAAAGATTTTGGCGGACGCCAAGCGTGAGGCGGATGCCTACCAGAAAAAGGCCCGCAGCGACTCTGACAGCTATCGCGCGGCAGGCGAAGAGGCGCTGAACACCGCCATGCGGGACGCGGTTCTGACCATGAAAGCGGGCCTGACGGATCGGTTTCGAGAGGACGTGGCGCGCCTCGTCACACAGGAAATGGCAGACCCAGACCTGCTGAAACAGATGATCCTGGAGGTTGTCGGGCGCGCTTCTGAGGGGGCCAATCTCGAGGGCAAGGTTCAGGTCATCCTGCCCGCAAAGGTCGCCACGCAAGAAGACATCAAGCAAAACGCTGATGACATCCAGTCCGGTAAGTTGACGAAATATGTGCTTGGCTTGACCGCCGAAATGCTGCGCGAACAGGTGGAATTGCATGCTGCGGACGATGCGCAGGACGGTATCCGAGTGCGGGCCGAAGATCAGGGCGTTGTTCTGGACCTGACCGACAAAGCCGTGGCCTCGTTGCTGATGCAGCATCTGCAGCCCCGTTTCCGCGCCGTGCTGGAAGGGGTGATCCGGTAACATGTCGGACCCCGATGCCTATATCGCTTTGATCAGCAGCCTGCCGGGCTCGGAACGGCTGTTCGTCGCCAAGCAGCCGCCCTTGTCGCGCCTCCGCCTTGAACGGCGCTTGATGGCGCTGACATCCGAGGACGCGCGCGTTTTGAAGGCGTTGGAGCATGCTCTGAACTGGAGCGGCTATGACATGGACGTGACGGATGCTCAGGCGATCAAGCGATGCAAAGAAGCATTAGAAGATATGCCGCAACCAACTTTGCGGAAGATCCTTGTGGAGCGCATGGATCTGCGAACTGCCGTTGCCGCACTGCGCCTGCGTAGACAAGGCGGCAGCCCCCCGTCAGGGGTGTTCGGAATGGGGCGTTGGAGCCGACACATTCCGGAGAATTGGGGCGACCCGCATTTCCGTCTTGAAGGGGCGATGCCATGGATCAAGGACGCGAAACAGCTATTGGAGGCCGAAGATCCACTGGGCCTGGAGCGGTTGCTCTTGTCGGTCAGTCACAAGCAACTGAAACGGCACGCATCTCGTCACTACTTCGATTTCGAAGCGGTGGCGATCTATGTGCTGAAATGGAACATTTTCGACCGCTGGGCGCAAAGCAACGCGCAGGACGCAGCCAAGAGATTTGAGCATCTGACGCAACAGGCCATGGCCGATGTCGCCGATATCGATTTTGAGGGAGCATACGCATGACAGCCCCAACACCCGCCACGCAAACCGCCACCGCCCGCGTCGTTTCGGTGCAGGAAGGTCTCGTGCAGATCCAAGCCAACAAAGATGCCTCGGGCCAGCCCGGACAGCTGGTCAAGAACGAGGTGGTATTCATCCTGCCCACGCGCCCCGGCCCAGGCGGCAGGCAAGAGCGTCTAAAGGCCGAAGTGTTGCGCGTACGCGGTGATACAGCGGATGTTCAAGTCTATGAGAGCACCGACGGTGTGGCCGTCGGCGATCCGGTAGAACAATCGGGCCAGTTGCTGTCGGTCGAACTCGGACCGGGCTTGCTGGGGCAGGTGTTTGATGGCCTGCAATCGCCGCTGCCCAAGGTGGCCAGCGAGTTTGGAACATTCCTGCCGCGCGGGGCAGACGTTGCCCCGCTGGACGATCAGGCAAAATGGTCGTTCACGCCGTCGGTCAAGGTCGGGGATACGGTTACAGCAGGCGACAGTATCGGCACCGTGCCCGAGGGTCATTTCAGCCACAAGATCATGCTGCCTTTCAATTGGTCGGGCGACTACAAGGTCGTTTGGGTCCAGAAAGGCGCGGCCACGATCCACGACATCGTTGCCCGGCTGGAGGATGAGCAGGGTGGCGAACACACACTCACCCTTTCGCAGAAATGGCCGGTGCGGCGCCCCTTGCCAGAGAGCATCCTGAAACGCGCCCTGTCCGAACGCCTCTATCCGACCGAGCCGGTTCTGACCTCGCAGCGTCTGATTGATACGTTCTTTCCGATCGCGCGCGGCGGAACGGCCTGCATTCCCGGCCCATTTGGGGCAGGTAAGACGGTGCTGCAAAATCTGATCGCGCGGAATGCCAAGGTAGATATCGTCATTGTTGTGGCCTGCGGCGAACGCGCTGGTGAGGTGGTCGAGACGATCCACGAATTCCCCAAGATGACCGACCCGACCACTGGCGGCAGCCTGATGGATCGTACGATCATCATCTGTAACACCTCCTCGATGCCAGTCGCCGCGCGCGAGGCCTCAATCTTCACCGGCATTACGCTGGGTGAGTATTACCGCCAGATGGGCTATGACGTTCTGTTGATCGCCGACAGCACCAGCCGCTGGGCCCAAGCGATGCGCGAAACCTCTGGTAAGTTGGAAGAAATTCCGGGCGAAGAGGGCTTTCCGGCCTATCTGGAAAGCTCGATCAAGGGTTTGTACGAACGCGCGGGCGCGTTGAAAACCAATGACGACGATCTGGGCAGCCTGACTTTGATCGGGACGGTGTCACCCGCTGGAGGCAACTTTGATGAACCGGTCACGCAGTCCACTCTGTCTACCGTGAAATGTTTCCTCGGCTTGTCCTCGGAGCGGGCCTATAAGCGGTTCTATCCAGCCGTTGACCCGATGTTAAGCTGGTCGCGCTACACGGATCAGCTTTCCGACTGGTATGACAAGAACGCGGAACTCGGTTGGACAGTTAAGGTCCGGGACCTGTTAGCCCTAATCGAAAAAGGTGAGCAGGTCGACCAGATGATGCAGGTCACCGGCGAAGAGGGTGTCACCATCGAGGATTTTGTCACCCAACAAAAAGCGCTGTTTGTGGACATGGTCTACCTGCAGCAGGATGCTTTTGACCAGGTGGACGCAACCGTGCCGTTGGAGCGGCAAAAGATGACCTTCAAACTGGTCTACGACGTGACTCAGTCGAGTGCCGATTTCGCCGACAAAGCCGAGGTGCGGCAGGTGTTCACGCAGCTTACCGGTTTGATGAAAAACTTCCACTACGCGGCTGCGAACACGCCGGAATTCAAATCAATCTGGCAACAGATCACCGATCTCTGTCATGAAAAATTCGGCATCTGACAAGTGGCTGGCTATTGAGGACAGAACGCAGACTTGTGAGGAAAAGGCCCGTGAGGTTTCTGGTCGGGCGAGTCATCGTTCCCAGAGCTGTTGCAAACTTTTGACAGCCCAAAGTGTCTTGGTTAACCGGAGCATGACACTTGATGTCATCGCGTTGAAAGCCCATCCATGATTCCGTCAAAAGCACTCAATATTCGAAGGATGCTATGCGTGAGGACCGCATCGTATGCGCGTTTTGTTTTCTTTTACATTGACCAATTTACAGGCAGATGGATCGACAAACCTCGGGAAGATGCGCAGCTGAAATTGGACTGGTTTGACAGATCTACTGCTCTGGCGAACAATTGGCATTTGACGAAGCCGAGCCAAGCACAACGACCATGAGCCAGAATTTCTCCCGGCGACTGACGGATCTTCTGATCCGTATCTACCCGGACCATGACCATACAGAATTATCCGAGCAGATTGTGCAAGCGTTCTGGCCGTCCGGACACCACCAAAGAAAGCAGGGGCGAAAGCCCGGTAATGGTCTGTGGTCCGAGCGAGACAGTGTTCTGATCACTTATGGCAATTCCATCGAGGACCAGGTCCACAAACCTCTGGACTTGTTGCACGATTTTCTTGTGCGTCATCTGCAAGGGGTCGTGAACGGCGTGCATATCCTGCCATTCTTTCCCTTCACATCCGATGATGGGTTTGCGGTTTCGGATTACTACAGCGTCAGCGCGCAATTGGGGGATTGGCCAGACATCACGCGCATCGCGGATGATTTCCACCTGATGTCGGATCTTGTACTCAACCACGTGTCCAGTCAGGGGCTATGGTTCAACAACTACCTGCAGGGAAAGCCGCCGCATGACAGGTTCTTCTTCGAGGCTAAGCCTGAAGATGATCTGCAGCCGGTGGTACGGCCCAGAACCACCCCGCTTTTGCGTCAGGTTGAAACGAGCCGTGGCGACCGTCACGTCTGGTGTACGTTCAGCCACGATCAGATTGATCTGGATTTCCGCAATCCTGAGGTTTTGATCGAAATGCTTCGGATCATCCGACTGCATATCGACAAGGGCGTGCGCATCCTGCGTCTGGACGCCGTGGCCTTTATCTGGAAAGAGGTGGGCACGACCTCGATCCACCTTCCACAGACGCACGCGATCGTGCAACTGCTTCGGCTGCTTTGCGATTTCACGACTGAGACGGTCGTCCTGCTGACCGAAACCAATGTTCCGCGGACCGAGAATTTAAGCTATTTCGGCAATCGGAACGAGGCGCATGCGGTTTACAACTTTCCACTGCCTCCGTTGATCCTGCACGCCATGCAGTCCGGCACGGCCCGGTACTTGCGCGATTGGCAGGCGGCCATGCCCCCGGCGCAATTGGGGTGTGCGTATCTGAACTTCACCGCCAGCCATGATGGTATCGGGATGCGGCCCGCAGAAGGGTTGCTGCCACCCGAAGAAAAGACGCGGATGATCGACACCGTGCGAAACCTTGGCGGGCTGGTTTCCATGCGTGCCTTACCGGATGGTCGCGAAGAACCTTATGAATTGAACTGCGCCTTCTTCGAGGCCATGCGCGCGACCTTTGACGGCGAAGACCAATTTCACTTGGCGCGTTTCATCTGTTCGCAGACCATCGTAATGTCACTTGAGGGCATTCCCGCTTTCTACATCCACTCTCTGTTGGCCACCCCCAATGACCATGAGGCGGTGGAACGTCGCGGGATGAACAGGGCGATCAACCGGCATCGCTGGCACTATCCGGACCTGTTGTCAAAGCTCGCCGACCCCGGATCGGATCAATCCCGAGTGTTGTCGGAAATGTCGCGCCGTTTGCGCATTCGCGCGCAGCAATCGGCGTTCCACCCGAATGCGACGCAGTTTACCCTACGGCTCGACGAAAGGGTTTTCGGCATCTGGCGGCAGAGTCTGGATCGAAGCCAATCCATTTTCGCCCTTCACAACGTGTCTTCGGATCACGTGCAGATCAACCCGACAGAAGTGAATTTAATTGCTGAAGAAACGTGGATGGATGCCCTGACCGGCGAGGTCTTCGGTGCCAACATGTCCGAATTCTCGCTGGCACCTTACCAGTGCCGCTGGATTACGAACGCCCCTGCGGTGTGAATTCTTCCAGATCCAGCGCGACCGCTTCGCTCAGGTGGTGCAGGAACTCGGCATCTGCGGCATGGACCCGGTTCCATGTCGGGATAAACGGCGTCTCATGGGGGTTCTCCAAAAAGACCCGCCCGGCGCGGATGATGTTTTCGGCAAAGAGCTCGATCGACTTTTCCTCGGTATGGCGGTCAAGTGCCAAGCCGTTCATCTTTGCATCGGTATAGTACCCCTCGAGCAAATCCAGAGCCGAGCGATAATAGGTCGCCTTGAGCGTCCGGAACGTGTTGGTGGTGAATACGGTGCCATCTGCGGCCAGTTTGCGGAAGATGGCCTTGCAGATGTCGGTCGACATCCGGCTCAGCCCGGTGTTGGCATCCTCTGGCGACAGCTTCTGATGCTTGTGATCGTAATTGTCAGCAATCTCGACCTGGCAGACGGACTTGGGTGCGAGGTTCCTCCAGGCTTCGGACAGAACGCCGATTTCCAGCCCCCAGTCCGACGGGATACGTAGATCGGGCAGGGTCGGTGTGCGAATGGCAAACTCGCCTGACAGCGGATAGCGGAAACTGCGCAGGTAGTCGATGTAGTCTCGATCTCCGATCACCTTTTTCAGCGCGATCAGCAGAGGGCTGACCAGCAGCCGAGTGACACGGCCGTTCAGGTTGCCATCACCGATGCGCGGATAAAAGCCTTTTGCCATCTGGAACGGGAAGGTTGGGTTGACCACGGGATAGACCAGCCGATCCAGCATATCCCGTTTGTAGGTCACTATATCGCAGTCATGGATCGCCATGACCGAGCTGTCGGCGCAGGCCAGCAGATAGCCGATGCAAGACCAGACGTTTTTGCCCTTGCCGGGTTCCTGTGGTGCAAGGCCAAGGTCGCGCAGCCGTTCTTCCAGCTGCAACATCCGGGGGCTGCTGTTCCAGATCACGACATGCTTCTGGGGCAAACGGTCGAAAAACGCTCTGGCGCGTTGGTATTGTTCCGCGTCGGCCTGATCGAGCCCGATGATAATGCGATGCAGGTAGCTGACCTTGGACAGCTCGTCGATAATTCCCGCAAGGGCCGGACCTTCTAGTTCTGAGTAGAGACAGGGCAGGATCAACGTCACCTTGCGCGTTTCGGCAAAGACAGAGATTTCGTGCACCAGATGCTCGGCCGGGCGGCTTCGCAGGTTGTGAAGCGTGGTGATGTTTCCGTTCTGATGGAAGTCTGCCATTTGGGCTGCCTGTCTTGGTTAACTGTCTTTGTGATCGGCTGCGGTAAGGGTCAGAATGGCCTCGGCCCAGCCTTCGGGGCCTTCGCGTGTGGTTCTGAATATCCGCTGCTCGTCTTCGAGCGCCTGGACCGGAATGGATGCACCATGCCGGTTTGCGACAACGACACCGGTGTCGGCGGCAAGGATCATTTCCAGATCGTTCGGCGCATCGCCGAGAGCGATGGTTCTTTCCGGCTTCAACTGGCGGATCAGGTCGGACATGGCATCCGCTTTGGTCTTTCCAAACGACAAAGTGAGAAATCGACCGCCTTGCCTGGCTTTTAGACCGCACCACCCGGCTTCGGAGATAAACGTATCAAGATCCTCTGGCGCGCCCTCCCACACGCCCGGTTCGCTGAAATGCCGATCCTGGGCTTTCTCTGCCTCGACGAGATCAAGACCGGTCCTGTCGCTCACCTCCTGCACGCTCATATCTGCAAAACCGCGAAAGCCGGGTTGGAGGTGTTGCAGGATATTCAGAATGTTCAGATATTCAGAGGGTCCATCGGTTTTTGGGTGGCCCGGTGTCAGAATGCCAGCCCCATTTTCGACGATCGACGGCATGTTCGAAAAGCCTATGGCTTGGCGCAAGCCAATAATCTCGGCAGCGGTTTTACTGCTGGCTAGCACGAGCCCCGCGCCAATGTCCCGAAGCCGCTTTAGCGCGGGTTGTGCGGCGTCCCAGCTATAGTCTTGATGGTTCAGCAGAGTACCATCGAGATCGGAGAAAACCAGAAGTGGCAGGCGTTGGAGCATGGCTTCTGACTAGCATCCGAGATTGCGCGGCTACATCTCAAATCAGAAGAACATGCGGATTTAGTGTTTAAAAAATCAGCAGACAAGCATGATAGCTGAAAAAATAGGCAAACTAGGCCGGCAATACCTAACTTAGCCCGCTCCCATGTGCACTGGACGCGCGGGAAAGGAAAACGGATAAAGCTAGGAAAGTGTATCCGGGCATCGAACTTTGTGCCCGTTCCGGATCACCTGCACGACAGCGCGAGCGAAGGACGCCAACCATGCCCAGCAATGTAGAACCGAGCATCCGCCAGCTCAAAGCGCTTGAGGCGGTTGCCCGCACCGGCAGTTTCACAGCTGCGGCAGAAGAGTTGGGCGTCTCTCAACCCACGGTTTCAAACCTGATCGTCGCCTTGGAGCGGCAAACCGAGTGTCGCTTTTTGCGGCGGGGCAACAAGGGGATTGAAACCACCGAAATGTTCGAAACACTGCGCCCGCAGATCAAGGCTCTGCTGGCGTTGAAGTCCGAGGTCGACCTGGCGATTGGCGCGCGGAAAGACCTGAAGTCGGGCAGTTTTTGGGTGGGCTATTCAACCTATCAGATCGCCATGCCTCCAATTGCCCGATTTATCCAGACCCATCCGGGTGTCACCCTGAATGCGCGCGCTATGGCCAGCCTCGACCTGATGCCCTTACTGCGCACCGGTGATTTGGATGTCGCCTTCATCACCGCGCTCGAACCGCTGGAGACGATGCATTGCCAAAAGGTAGCTTCGTTTCGGATCGGCATAGTGGCCCAAAACGAAGGTGCATTGCGAGACGTCGAAACCCTTAGTTGGGCGGATGTCGCGAAACTGAGACTGATACAGCGGGAGCCAAATGCCGGTACGCGTCAAATCTTCGAACGCGCAGCATCTGAGGCTGGTATCGCGCCGGATACCATTCTGGGCCTCGGCTCCTGGGGGTCGATCACCTCTCTGGTTCGGGCTGGCGTGGGCGAGGGGGTAGGCTTCGAATCGGAGTTGGTGGCCGCAGACAAGGATCTGAAATTCATCCCAATAAACGATCAAAAACTAAGCGCTCATCAGTTTTTGGTTTCGATGCCGGCGATGGCTGCGTCGGCCACTGTCCGGCAATTTTATGAAATTACACAAGAAACTTTGGAGAGCGTTGGCGAATAGGAGTAACATAGTTTAAAGCTATAAACCCTTATTCATTATTAAACTGTTACAATAGCCCCTTAACCGGGTCGTCGAACAAACCTGGAGGTTGTCATGACGATCCGTAATATTCTGATGTCCACTGCCGCGACGATGATTGCGGTTCCCGCGCTGGCAAATTGCCCTGGCGCCACCGTCGCTGATCCAATGGGGCTGGAGCCCGCTTTCCCGCAGCAGTTGGAACTGGCCGAGCTGCAATCGGCTGCATCCTGCACCCTGGAATTCTCGGAAAACCCAGCGATTGCCGACCTGAACGGCAAAATACTTGGCAACGCCGACCTAGCCGCTGTTGCAGACCGTTTGCCGACCGAGCCTCTGGTCGTGATGCCCTATGACAGCATCGGCCAGTATGGCGGCGCGATCACCGGCATCTCGAAAGCGACCGAGTCGGGTACGTCGGACCTTCTATCTGTGCGCCATGTGAACTTTGTGCGCTATGCGGATGACCTGCAGACGGTTGTTCCCAACGTTGCCAAGGCGTGGGACTGGAACGAAGACAAAACCGTTCTGACGATCACGCTGCGTGAAGGCCACAAATGGTCTGACGGCGAACCCTTCACCGCCGAAGACGTTGCCTTTTGGTACAATGATCTGCTGCTGAACACCGACATTCTGGAAAAAACCCCGGATCGCTGGATGTTTGCAGGCGAGCCGATCAAGGTTGAGGCGGTTGATGATGTGACCGTCCGCATGACCTTCCCGGTGCCGACGCCGGGCATTCTGAACCGTTTTGCCGTCGATTATGGCCAGCCGTTCCAGCCTAAGCATTTTCTGGGTCAGTTCATGCCCAAATACAACGAAAACGCCGATGCGCTGGCGCAGGAATACGGTTTCGCCAATGGGGCCGAAGCAGTTGATTTCTACTATGGCGGTTCGGACTGGAAAGACGTTCCCTCGCCGCTGCTGAAAGACGCTGACAAAGCTGCTGCCATCGGCCGCGCGGTTGTGCCGACCCTGGAAAGCCACATCGTTGTCGAAGAGACCTCGGAAGGCCGCAAACTGGTGGCGAACCCCTATTTCCACCAGGTCGACACTGCGGGCAACCAGCTGCCCTATATCAACGAAATCGTTGAGAGCTATGTCAGCGACAAGGAAGTTCAGAACCTCAAGGTCATGAACGGAGAGGTGGTCTGGAAACAGCAGGCGATCTTCCTCGAAGACTTCCCGCTGCTGAAAGAGAACGAAGCCAAAGGCGCCTACACAATCCAGTTCGCGCCGACTCTGGGTGAAAACGTGTTCTTCTCGTTCAACCGCACCCACAACGACGAAGTGCTGCGCGAAATCTTCAACGATGTGCGCTTCAACCGTGCCATGTCGCTGGCAATGAACCGCGACGAAATCAACGAGATCGTCTATCTGGGTCAAGGCACTCCGATGCAGGGTGTTCCGGCCGAGCCCAAGACCGTGTCGTTCATCTCGGATGACGTGCTGAACAAGGACATCGCCTATGACGTCGAGGGCGCCAAGGCCCTTCTGGCCGAAATGGGCCTGAGCGACAGCGACGGCGACGGCACGTTGGAACGCCCGGACGGCAAGCCTCTGGTCATTCGCCTGGTCTATTCCTCGCAGGGTGTGCCGGTGAAAATGATGGAGCTGGTGCGGGACTACTGGACCGCCGTGGGCGTGCGCGTCGACCTGAAAGAGGTCACCTCGGACGAATACCGCGCCTCGGGCAACAACAACGATCTGGACCTGACCACCTGGAAATATGACGGCAATGCCGGCCCGACCATCTCGCAGGATACCACCGTTTTCGTGCCGCCCTTTGGTGACTTCTTCAACCCGGGCACCGGTGCCAAATGGGCCACATGGAAACAGACCGATGGGGCCGAAGGTGTTGAACCCCCAGCCGATATCCAAAAGCTGTGGGATCTGAGCGAGCGGTTCATACAGGCTGAGTTCGGTTCGGACACCAGCAATGAAATCGGTGCAGAAATCGTTAAGATCCACACTGACAACATGCTGAAGATCGGCACCGTCGGTGACATCGTTGCCCCCTTCCTGTGGCGCAACGACCTGCAGAACGTCAAACCCATCAAGTCGAAAACCTACGACTTCTACTGGACCTACCCCTACCGCCCCTCGCAGTGGTGGCTGGAACAGTAACCCCCATACGGGTTTGACATTTTCCTCCGGGGCGTTTGCAGCAGACGCCCCGGAGTTTGCAGTCCAAGCTGCAATCTCGGGACAGACGCATGCTCAGATTCACCGCCGAACGATTAGTAGGAATGGCCATCACGATGCTTCTGGTGTCGATGATGGTGTTCCTGATCATGGAAATCCCGCCCGGAGACTACGCCGACCGCTACGCGTTTCGGAAATACTCGGGCACCGGGGTCAACGTAACTGAGGCCGATGTGCAGGCCATCCGTCAGGAGCTGGGTTTGGACAAGCCCATGTTGCTTCGGTATTTCGACTGGATTGGCGGTATCGTTCTGCGCTGGGATTTCGGGCAGGCATTTGCCTTTGAAACCTCGGTCACAAAGGTGATCGGTGACAAGGTCTGGCTGACCGCAGGCATCCTGTTCGCGACGCTGATCCTGACCTATCTGATCTCGATTCCCGTTGGGATCTACGCGGCCGTGCGGCGCGGTTCGGCCATTGACTATGGTCTGACGATTTTCTCGTATCTGGGCCTCGCGCTGCCGAACTTTCTGCTGGCGCTGGTTATGCTGTATTTCGCCAACCGCTGGTTCGGTGCGGATATCGGCGGCTTGTTCTCGGCCCAGTATCAGGACGCCCCGTGGAGCGTGGCCAAGGTCTGGGACATGCTCAAACACCTGTGGTTGCCTGCCGTGGTTCTGGCCTGGTCGGCAGTGGCCTACCAAATTCAGACCGTGCGCGCGACCATGTCGGATGAGCTGAACAAGCTGTCTGTCACCGCAGCCCGCGCGCGCGGTGTGCCCGAGCGGAAGCTGCTGATCAAATACCCGGCCCGGCTGGCGATCAACCCGGTCGTCTCGACCATCGGGTTTGACGTAAACCGGATCTTTTCCGAGTTGCCGATCGTGGCCGTGGTTCTGGGCCTGACCGAACTGGGTGAGCTGCTGCTGAAAGCGTATCTCGACCTCGACATGAACGTTGCAGGCGCGATCCTGCTGATGCTGACCTTTGCCATCGTGTTCATGAATTTCCTTTCCGATCTGCTGTTGGCGTGGCTTGACCCGCGCATCAAGCTGGGGGTGTGACATTACCGATATGACAGATCCCGAAATGACCCCGGCTCAGCGTCGGGCTGCGGAAAAAGAACGTCAGCAGCTGCTGAAATACTACTCGGCCTCGCAATGGACCCTAATCTGGTGGCGCTTCAAAAAGCACCGCGCTGCGATGTATGCTTCGATCGTGCTGGGGCTGATGGCGCTGGCCGGTTTGTTTGCCGAGATCGTCGCCCCCTATGGCCCGGTCACGCGCGATACGTCCTATATCGAAGGACCGCCGCAAATCCCGCGCTTTTGCGATGACAACGGATGCTCTGTCGTGCCCTTTGTCAACGGCACCAAGACCGAGCGTGATCCGGTGACCCTGCGGGCCGTCTCGGTGCCCGATCCCGAGGTGCGCAACTATCTGGGGCTGTTCGTCAAAGGCGAACCGGTTAAAGTTCTGGGCTTTATTCCAACCGACCGCCACCTGATCGGCTTGCAGAACCCGGACGCCAAGATCCATTTCTGGGGCACGGATGATCTGGGGCGGGATGTGTTCTCGCGCACCATCTATGCCACGCGGACGTCTCTTTCGATTGGTGTGATCGGGGTGCTGATCTCATTCGTGCTGGCGCTGATCATCGGCGGGTTTGCCGGGTATTTCAGCGGCCTCATCGACAACATCATCCAGCGCGTGACCGAGGTGATCCGGGTTGTGCCCATCATCCCGCTTTACATGGGACTGGCGGCCGCCATGCCCAAGGAGTGGTCGACCACACAGGTCTATTTTGCGATGACACTGATCCTTGGCCTTTTTGGCTGGCCGACACTGGCACGGCGCATCCGGTCTCAGCTTCTGTCGATCCGGAACGAAGACTATGTGGTTGCGGCCCGACTGGCCGGCGCGCGCCCCAAGCGCATCATCGGTCAGCACATGCTGCCAAGCTTCACCAGCTTCATCATCGTCGATCTGGTGATCTCGTTCCCCTACATGATCCTGTCGGAGACCGCGCTGTCATTCGTTGGCCTGGGCCTGCGCCCGCCGTCGGTCTCGTGGGGTGTTCTGCTGCAACAGGCGCAATCGGTGCGCGCGATTGAGCAAACCCCATGGCTGTTCATTCCCGCCGTATTCGTCGTGGTGGCCGTTCTCGCCTTCACAGTGATCGGCGACGGGCTACGCGACGCGGCTGACCCTTATGCGGAGGCGAAGTGATGGCAAACATCCTCGACGTCAAAAACCTGACCCTGTCTTTCCGCACCGATGAAGGGCTGATCCAGCCGGTTCGCGATGTCTCCTTCTCGCTTGAGAAGGGTAAAACGCTGGGTATCGTGGGTGAAAGTGGCTCGGGTAAGTCCGTGTCGACCAAAGCGGTGATGCAGCTTCTGCCAAGCATTGCCAGCATCAATCAGGGGTCCGAGATCAACTACATCATGAAAGATGGAAAATCCGTCGATCTGGCCAAGGTGCGCCCCCATAGCCCGCGGATGGGCGTGATCCGCGGCGGTGAGATCGGGATGATCTTTCAGGAGCCGATGGCCAGCTTTTCGCCGATCTACACCATCGGCAACCAGATCATGGAGGCGATCCAGCTGCATCGCGGGCTCAACAAACGGCTGGCGCGTGAGCTGGCGATAGAGATGCTGGACAAGGTCGGCATCACCAACCCCTCCGCCCGCGTCGATCAGTTCCCGCATGAGATGTCGGGTGGCATGCGCCAGAGGGCCATGATCGCTCTGGCCCTCTCGGCGGGCCCGCAACTGCTGATCGCGGATGAGCCGACAACCGCTTTGGACGTGACCATTCAGGCGCAGGTTCTGCAACTGATGCGTGATCTGCAGGCTGAGCTGGGCATGAGCATGATTTTCATCACCCACGATCTGGGTGTGGTCGCTCAGGTCGCGGACGACATTGCAGTGATGCATAAGGGCGAGATTGTCGAGCGTGGCACCGTGCGCGAGGTCATCAACAACCCGCAACAGGCCTATACCCAGCGCTTGCTGGACGCGGTTCCGCGGTTGGACAAAGTCGTCCCGCCCGCGCCGTTGAAGAAAGCGCGAAAGCTGATTGACGTCCACAATCTGGGCGTCGCGTTCGAGGTGCGGAAGAAGAAACTGTTCCGAACCGAGGTTGAAACGGTCCGCGCGGTTGGTGACATCACCTTCGACATCCTCAAGGGCGAAACCGTGGGTCTTGTCGGCGAAAGTGGGTCGGGCAAAACCACCGTTGGTCGCGCGATGCTACGCGCTATTGATCCCAGCGAAGGCGAGGTGATCTTTCACCGCAAGAAAAAGGGCGATATCGATCTTGCCAACGCCTCCGAGGCTGAGCTGCGCGCGGTGCGCAGCAAGATCAACATGGCGTTCCATGAAGGGCCGGTTCAGTTGCACACCCTTGGTGGCAACTTGCTGCGCAGCTTCCGCCCGGAAATGAGCCTTGTCTTTCAGGACCCGTATTCCTCACTGAACCCGCGCATGACGGTGCGGGATATCATCGCCGAACCGCTGGTGGCCTCGGGCCTGATGACAGACCGGGATCAGATCGACGAGCGGGTGCGCGAGATCGCGGCGCGTTGTAAAATCGATCTGGAGCATCTGCGCCGCTTCCCGCATGCGTTCTCCGGTGGGCAGCGGCAGCGGATCTGCATTGCGCGCGCGCTGGTTTCCAAGCCCAAGTTTGTTGTTTGCGACGAATGCGTTTCGGCGCTGGATGTGTCGATTCAGGCCGAGATCGTCGCGCTTTTAAAGGACGTGCAGGCCGAACTTGGTGTCAGCTTCCTGTTCATCGCTCATGACCTAGCGGTGGTCGCACAGATCTCGCACCGGGTGGCGGTGATGTATCGGGGGCGGTTCATGGAATATGGCCCGACTGACAAGATCTTTTTCAACCCGCAGCACCCTTACACCAAGGCGTTGCTGTCCGCCGTACCACACCCTGATCCAGACGCCGAATTCAAACCGATCCGTTTTGAGGGCGACATGATCCATCCCGTTGCCTTCTCTGGCCCGGACGGGGTGTCGCTGCGCATCCCTGATCAGCCCTCGGACGAGCCGATCCAGCTGGTAGAGGTGGATGAGGGGCATTTCGTGGCCTGTCATCTGGATCAGCACGTGACCGCGGAAAGGACCAAGACGCTGGAACCCGCTTAGCCGGTCGAAATGCCCTTGCGGGGGTCACTGGAAAACTGTAGCCAAGCCATAGCTCGAAACTATGTTATGGCACCATTCATATAGAAGATGAATGACATGATTGATCACACCCAAAAACTGCCATCGCCGCATTTCGGTGAACCGTATCTGTTGACTCCGGGCCCATTGACCACGTCGCTGCCGGTGAAAGAGGCGATGCTGCGCGACTGGGGCAGCTGGGACGCTGATTTCCGCGCCATGACGGCTGAGTTGCGTAGCCGCCTGCTGGATATTCTGGGGAAGGACAAAGCCCGCTATGACTGTGTGCCTTTGCAGGGCAGCGGCTCTTACGTGGTCGAGGCGATGCTGGGTAGCTTTGTGCCCAAAGACGGCAAGGTGCTGGTGTTGTGCAACGGCGCCTATGGCAAACGAGCGGTACAGACTCTGGGTTATCTTGGCCGTGACTACGCCGTAATCGACATGGGGGACTATTTGCCGCCGCGCGGGGATCAGGTGGCCGCGGCTTTGCAGGCCGACCCCGCGATCACGCATGTGCTGGCCATCCATTGCGAGACCAGCTCGGGCATCCTCAACCCGCTGCAAGAGATCTCTGACGCCACGCAAGCGGCTGGCCGCAAGCTTTTGGTTGATTCCATGTCGGCCTTCGGTGCTGTTCCGCTCGAGCCGCATGTGATCCCGTTTCAGGCCATGGTCAGCTCGGCCAACAAATGCATCGAAGGCGTGCCAGGCTTTGGTTTTGTGATCGTCGAAACAGATGCGATCAAGGTGGCGGAAGGCAATAGCCATTCGCTCAGCCTGGATGTTCACGCCCAATGGGCCGCGATGGAGAAGACGGGCCAGTGGCGCTTTACCCCGCCCACGCATGTGGTTGCGTCTTTCGTCGAAGCACTGCGCGCGCATGAGGCCGAGGGCGGCGTCGCCGCACGGGGCGCGCGGTATCTTGAGAACCGCAAGACGCTGGTCAAAGGGATGCGCGCGCTGGGCTTTGTCACATTGCTGGACGATGAGTGGCTGTCGCCGATCATCACCACCTTCTTCTGCCCCGGTCATCCGAGTTTTGCGTTTCCGGATTTCTATAACCGCATGAAAGCGCGCGGATTTATCCTGTATCCCGGCAAACTCACAGCAGCCGAAAGCTTCCGGATTGGCCACATCGGACAAGTCGATGCGCATGTGATGCAAGCGGTCGTTGACACCGCAGCCGAGGTGCTGCGTGACATGGGGGTCGACAGTGCCAGACCCTCGGACGAAACACTCAAACAGAAACAGGTTGAACCTGCCTGACGAAAGGAAAGACAATGAGCAAATTCAAAGCCGCCGTGTTTGATTGGGCGGGGACAATGGTCGATTTCGGATCATTCGCGCCGATGGGCGTGTTTGTGAAGGCTTTCGCCAAGTTCGATATCGAAGCCACGATCGAACAGGCCCGCGCACCGATGGGCGCGCCCAAATGGGATCACATCCGCACCATGATGGATATGCCCGAAATCGCCGCTCAGTGGGAGGCGAAATACGGCAACGCGCCAACCGATCAGGATGTCGACAAGGTCTATGAGATCTTCGTGCCGATGAACGAAAAAGTCGCTGCCGACTATGCGGATCTGGTTCCGGGTGGCAAAGCTGCGATTGACGATCTGCGGTCCATGGGCCTCAAGATCGGATCGACCACGGGCTACACCCGCTCGATCATGGAGAACGTCCTGCCGGTTGCCGCCGCTCAAGGCTATGAGCCGGACAATCTGGTCTGTTCCGACGACCTGCCCGAAGGCCGCCCCGGCCCGCTGGGCATGTATAAATGCATGGTCGATCTGGTGGCCTACCCGCCTGCGGCGATCATCAAGGTCGATGACACCGAGCCGGGCATCAAAGAGGGTGTCGCTGCAGGCTGTCTGACCGTGGGCGTATCCCTGTCCGGCAACGCAGTGGGCAAGACACCGGAGGAACTGGCTGCTCTGTCCGCAGAAGAGGTTGACGCGCTGCGCCAGCATGCGACCAAGATCCTGAAGGACGCTGGTGCGGACTATGTGATCGACACGGTTGCCGATCTGCCCGCGCTGATCCGTGAACTGGACAGCGCAGAGGGTTGACCCCATGCTGAAGAAGGCTCCGCGCAATTTGCTGTTCATCGTCATCGATCAGTTCCGCGCGGACCTTCTAGCGGGCGCTTTGGGCCAGCATGTGCCGCTGCCCAACATTCGCGCTTTGGCTGCGCGAGCGGTGCATTTCCGCAACCATCATACGGTTGTGGTGCCCTGCGGTCCGGCCCGTGCAAGCCTGCTGACGGGCCAATACGCCATGAACCACGGATCGGTTCAGAACGGCGTTCCGCTGCGGCGCGATATCCCCAACCTTGCAACGGCTCTGCGCTCCATCGGGCGAGAGCTATTGTTGTTCGGCTATACGGATACGCAGCCTGATCCCAGAGGCTTGCACCCGAATGACCCGGCGCATCTGTCCTACACAGGGCCGATCCCGGGGATCACCGAGGTCACCGAGATGCGTGAGGAAGCGTGGGAGTGGCTCGCCCATCTCAGATCGCGTGGTTATGACGTGCCGGATGCGGGCGACCTGACCGCGCTTTACAGACCTCAGAATGACATGCTCGGAGGGCCAGCACTCTATGACGCGCAGGACAGTGATACCGCGTATCTGACCGACCGGGTTTTGGCACATCTTGACGTGCGCAAATCACAGCCATGGTCTGCCATGGTCACCTATATCCGGCCGCATCCTCCGTTTGTTGCCCCCGCGCCGTACAACGATTTGATCAACCCGCAGGACATCCCGCCACCGGTTGAGGCCACTTTTGAGCATCCGTTCTTTGAGGCCTATCATTCCCGTCCAAGCGGCACGGACATGTTCTGGGGTTTTGACGGACAGCAAGACGCAATGACGCCGGAGCAGATCGCGCTGTGCCGGTCCACCTATCTGGGGCTGGCCGCCGAGGTCGATCACCATATCGGTCGACTTTTTGAGTGGTTGCAAAATGTGGGTCAGTTGGAAGACACGCTGATCGTGCTGACCGCCGATCATGGAGAGATGCTGGGTGATCTTGGCCTTTGGGGAAAACAGACCCCGTTTCGCGCTGCGTCCCACGTGCCCCTGATGTTCTGGCATCCGGATCTTGAGCCTGAAGATATCAACGCATTGACCCAGTCGATTGACGTGGCCCCAACGGTTCTGTCGGCGCTTGGGGCAGCTTCGCCCTCCGAGATGCAGGGCAGCAACCTCTTGGCGCCTGACCGACCCTACGGGCAGGAAGCCATGGTCGAGCTTGAGCTTGGATCGGAGAACGGCCACGGGCGCTTTGAAACCGCATGGCAGTGCCCGCCCGAGCATTGCCGCACAATCGCGTTTGAGAAAGACGGATACCGGCTTGCGCATTTCGCGACGGATATTGAGCCGATGCTTTTTGATGTCGAAAATGATCCCGATTGCACCCGGAATCTCGCGCGGGAAGATCTGCCCCGACTGCATCACCTGCGGGCTGAGGCGCTGTCACACAGGTTGAGAAAAGGCTTGGTCTGAGGTGACCTAGGGTCCTGCCCCCAAAACTTAATACGGTTGAAAAAGCAAAGAAATTAACTCTGAGGTGAGGAATTCCGGAGCTTTTCAGAAATGCTTGCCGCAGTCTCAACAACCGACGCGGCCAAGGTTTCAAGCTTGTTGTCGGGGAATCTGGTGATGGGCCCTGATACTGAAACGCCAGCGACGACATTCTCCAACGAGTCGAAGACAGGCGCCGCGATACAGCGTAGGCCTGGAAAACGCTCTTCATCGTCGATTGCCCATCCTCTTTGCCTGGATGTCTGCAGCTCGTCTTTGAGCTGTTGTTTGTCCGTAATCGAGTTGGGCGTCTGCTGAACCAGTGTCAGCGGGGCCAACAGCTTTTCAAGTGCCGCCTCGTCCATGTACGCCATGATGGCTTTGCCGACACCGGATGTGTGAAAGTAAGCTGCGGTTCCGTTCTTGATCGAGGCGCGGATCGGGTTTTCGGATTCCACCTGAATCAGATACAGCAACTGCCCACCTTCCTCGATGGCGAGGTTCACGGTCTCTCCGGTTTCCTTGGACAGCTTGCGCATCGCGGCTGGCGCGACTTCCAGCAAATTCGAGGCTTCTTCAAACGTATTGCCGATCCGATAAGCCTGCGGTCCGACGCGCCACTTACCATGTTCGGCATCGTTAACCACCATGCCTCGCTGTTGAAGCGTGGTCAGAAGCCGGTGCGCCGTTGCCGTTGGAATGCCTGTCGTTCTTGCGATGTCGACAAGCGTCGCGCCCCGGGCATCTGCGACGGCAATCAGGACACGAATCCCACGATCCAGCGCCCCGACCAGAGAACCTGCGGGCTTTTCTTCATTCGCTTTCAGGCGCGGCCGTCCGCGTCTTGCAACTGTCTTTGGTTCGTTCATTTTTGGCGCGTTTGTCATCTGGCTTGTTGTGAAAAGAGTCTAGCTTGTTCGCAAGTGCAAAAAAATGAAAATAATAAATAACGCAAAATCAATTAGTTGCTCTTATTTTGACGCTCAAAATGAAAGAGTTTCCAAAATATTTTGAAAAATCGCGAATCTGGCTTATCGTAGATTCTATCCGCTGGAGGGCGGGTTTGGTGCCAATGCCGAAGGGATATCGGCGACGGCCCAGTCTAGGGAGGAAACATGACAAAATCTTTGAACCGCAGAAACTTTCTGCGTGGGTCCGCTGTTGTAGGTGCTGGTGCGCTTGCTGCTCCGGCTGTCCATGCGCAGGAAGGAACGACAATGAAGATGCAGGCAGCCTGGGGCGGCGGCATCTTTCTTGAGAACGCTCAATCCTACGTCAACCGCGTCAATGAAATGTCCGGTGGCAAACTGACGATCGAACTTCTGCCTGTGAATTCGGTTGTGAAAACCAGCCAGATGCAGGACGCGGTCCACCGCGGCGTTCTGGACGCGGCGCATTACGTTCCGGCCTACTGGTACTCGAAATCCAAGACAGCATCGCTGTTCGGGACGGGTCCGTGCTTTGGCTGGTCCAGCCAGGAGGTTCTGGGCTGGGTGAACTATGGCGGCGGTCAGGAACTGTTTGACGAGCTGATGGGCATCCTTGGCCTGAACGTTGTTTCATTCTTCAACTCGCCCATGCCCGCACAGCCATTGGGTTGGTTCAAAGAGGAAATCACAAGCTCGGATCAGATGAACGGTCTGAAGTATCGCACAGTCGGTCTTGCGGCAGATGTTCTGCTTGAGATGGGCATGTCCGTTGTGCAGCTGCCCGGGGGCGAGATCCAGCCCGCGATGAAGTCCGGCCTGATTGATGCGGCCGAGTTCAACAACCCCACATCCGACCGCGACTTTGGTATGCAGGACGTGTCCAAACACTATCACCTGGCCTCGTTCCACCAGAGCCAGGAGTTCTTCGAGGTCACGTTCAACAAGGACAAGTTCAACGCGCTTGCGCCCGAGCTTCAAGCGATCCTGAAATACGCGTCCGAGGCCGAAAACTCGAATTTCTACTGGAACAACACCAAGCGCTACGCTGACGATCTGGTAACGCTGGCCGAAGAGCAAGGCGTCAACGTGTATCGCACGCCTGACAGCGTGATGCAGGCCCAGCTTGAGGCTTGGGATGTTGTGGTCGAAAGGATCTCGAACGAAGATCCGTTCTTTGCCAAGGTCGTCGACAGCCAGAAGGCCTATGCGAAGACTGTCATGAACTACCTCAACCTCAACCAGCCGGACTACAAGCTGGCGTACAAGCACTATTTCGGCTGAGGCCTGACAACTCTTTGAAAACGGAAGGTCGCGCTGGTGCGCGGCTTTCTGAACTGCGGGCGGAACAGGCGAGGAACTGACCTTGATCAAGACAATCCACGCCATCGAAGGGCTAAGCCAATGGGTCGGCAAAGCCTTCGGTTGGTGCATCCTAATACTGACACTTTCGGTGTCCTACGAAGTGTTCGTCCGGTACGTGCTGAACAAGCCGACCGTCTGGGCGTTCGATATGATGGTGCAGATGTATGGCGCCCTGTTCCTGATGGCCGGGGCCTATGCGCTGGCGCAAGACGCGCATGTGCGCGGTGACGTGCTGTACCGCCTTTTCTCGGTCCGCTGGCAGGCGCGGGTCGATTTCGTTCTGTATATTATCTTTTTCTTCCCCGGCATGTTTGCCCTGTTCTGGTACGGCTGGGAAATCGCCAAGGACAGCTGGCGCTATGAAGAAGTCAGCTGGAACAGCCCCGCCAGAATTCAGATCTATTTCTTCAAAACTCTGATACCCGTCGCCGGTGTTTTGCTGATGCTGCAAGGGCTTGCCGAGATGGCAAGATGCTGGCTGGCGATGCGAAATGGCGTCTGGCTCGACCGTCTGGATGACGTGCGCGAGACCGAAGACATGCTGATGGAATCAACCGTCGACCGAATTCATACAACAGGCACCAAGCAAGGAGGTCGCAGCGATGACTGACCCACAAGTCGCCATCCTGATGCTCAGCCTCTTTATTGTGCTGGTGCTGTTGGGCTTTCCGATTGCGTTCACACTGCTCGCCATGGGCGTCGCGTTTGGGTATTATGCCTATTACCAGTCGGCGCCAGAGAGCATTGCGGACATCTTCAACAACAACATCTTCTACCTGCTGAACCAGAATACCTATTCGGTGATGGAGAATGACACGCTTGTTGCCATCCCCTTGTTCCTGTTCATGGGCTACGTGGTCGAAAGGGCGAATATCGTCGACCGGCTGTTCTTTTCGCTCTACATGGCAGCCCGCAACCTGCCTGGATCACTGGCGATCGCGGCGCTGCTGACCTGTGCGGTGTTCTCGACGGCGTCGGGGATTGTGGGCGCGGTTGTCACCCTGATGGGTTTGCTGGCCTATCCGGCAATGGCCAACGCGGGGTATCAGCGCAGTTTTGCCTCGGGCGTGATCTGTGCCGGTGGCACGTTGGGCATTCTGATACCACCGTCGATCATGTTGATCGTCTACGCCGCCATTGCCGAGCTTTCTCCGCTGCGCCTTTATGCAGCGGCGGTCTTTCCGGGCCTCATGCTGGCGGGTCTTTACATCGTCTACGTCATGGTGCGTGTCTGGCTGAACCCGTCGTTAGCCCCCAAGCCGCAAGAGGATGATGTTCCGCCAAAACGGCAAATCTACATGGACCTGCTGATTTCATTCGTGCCGTTGACCGTTTTGATCCTGCTGGTGCTTGGATCAATCCTCGGCGGTCTTGCAACACCGGCCGAAGCGGCGGCGATGGGTGCCTTGGGCGGGCTTGTGCTGGCCGTGCTCTACCGGTCGCTCACCTGGGACAAGGTCAAGCAAAGCGTGTTCCTCACGGCCAAGGCCACCGCCATGGTGTGTTGGCTGTTTGTGGGCTCGTGGACCTTTGCGTCGATCTTTTCTTATCTCGGCGGGCATGACGTGATCGAGCATTGGGTTGTTGGTATGAACCTTCAGCCCTGGCAGTTCTTGGTGCTTGCGCAGTTGATCATCTTCCTGCTGGGCTGGCCGCTTGAATGGTCCGAGATTCTGATCATCTTCGTGCCGATCTTCCTGCCCATGCTCGAGACGTTTGGCGTCAACCCGTATTTCTTCGCGATGCTGGTGGCTCTGAACTTGCAGACCTCATTCTTGACACCACCGATGGCTATGTCGGCCTACTATTTGAAGGGGGTCCTCAAAAACCAGATCCAGCTGATGGAGATCTTCCGAGGTCTGATGCCCTATCTGGCCATTGTGATCCTGTGCATGGTGCTGATGTATCAGTTCCCGGGCATCGCGCTGTGGCTGCCTGACTACCTCTTCGGGGTCTGGGTGCCATGACCAAATACGATCTGTCATTGTTCTCGGCGGTTCAATCCGTCGAGGGCATTCGGGACGGGCGTATCTCTTCCGAGGCACTTGTTGAGGATTGTCTCAAACGCATCGAAGAGACCGACAGCACGATCCGTGCCTGGGCTTACTTGGATGCGGGCGTAGCCCTGGATCAGGCGCATGAGCTGGATCGCATTCGCAAGGCCGGACGGGCGACAGGCCCCTTGCACGGGGTTCCCATTGGGCTGAAGGACATTGTCGACACAAAAGACATGCCCACGCAGCGGGGCACTCCGATCTTTTCGGGTCGACGGCCGGAGGCAGATGCAAGGCTGGTTGAATGCCTGCGCGAGGCCGGCGCCGTTATCATGGGCAAGACCAAGACGACCGAGCTTGCCTTCATGCATCCGACCGACACGACCAACCCTTTCGACACGTCTAGAACACCAGGGGGGTCGTCCAGCGGATCGGCTGCGGCCGTTGCCGCCAGACATGTGCCTCTGGCCATCGGCACTCAGACCGGGGGCTCGGTCATCCGTCCGGCCTCATACTGCGGCGTCTATGGTTTCAAACCCACGCGCGGAATGATCTCGCGGCATGGGGTTTTCAGGACGTCGGTCTCGTTGGACCACGTTGGGGGGTTCGCCAACGCGCTGGAAGATATCGCTTTGTTGACGAATGTGGTGGCTGGATATGACCAGCGCGACCCCGCCAGCTTTGCCCGGCCGCGCGCGGATATGCTGTCCGGCGCGCTGGCGGAGGTTCCGGTCGAACCGAACATTGCCTGGCTTGATTTTCCGTTCAACGACCGCCTTGATGAAGATGCGCTTGAGGGGCTGAACGCCGTTATCGAGGGGCTTGGTGAAAGGGTCGAGCGTTTTTCGGTATCGCCGCAACTGGCCGATCTGATCACCGTTCACAAAACGATCTATGACTTTGAGATTCGCCAGAACATGGCGGAAATCTCGAACGCGCATTGGCCGGATCTCAGCCCTGAGATGCAATCCGCAGTCACCCGTGGAGGAGATATCAGCGAGTCCCAATATGAAGACGCCTTGGCCGTAATGGCGTCCGCTCAGGGCTTTTTCGCCGAGTATTTCAATGAATTCGACGCAATCCTGGCCCCGGCAGCAACCGGCGAACCCGTGCCGCTGAGCGCGGGCCATACCGGAGATTCCGTTTTCTGCCTCACCTGGACACTGGCAGGTTTGCCCTGCCTCACGCTGCCTTTGTTGGTGGGGCAGAATGACCTGCCCATTGGTGTCCAGCTGATCGGCGCGGTCGAAGAAGACGATCGGCTTCTTCGCACAGCTTCATGGGTTCAAAGAACCCTCAGAACGCAAGAATAAAAGGGAGAGCAATCCTATGTCACGACTGACAAATATTCTCATGGGCCTCATCGGTACCGGCCTGATGATGGTGTTCGTTCTCGGGCTTGCCCACAGTATCTCGACCGGTTTCGCCGGGTTCTGGGGCGGGTTTCCGTTCTTGTGTATTGCGGTCTTCGTCATAGCCCTTGCGCTGTACAATTTCTGGGAAGACGCGATCAAAAAGGACTGACCCAATGAGCGATAGACCCGTTCTCTGGCTACCGCGTCGGGTGTCCGATGCCACGATTGCGCGCGCACGACAAGGCTATGACGTGATCCTGAACGAGGCCGACACGCCAGGCACTGCAGACGAGATCATCGCTATGAGCGCGAAGGTCGACGCGATGATGCCCTGTCACTCGGAACATTTCTCGGCCGAGGTCGTTTCAAAGCTCAATCCAAGGCTGAAGATTTTGGCGAACCACTCAGTGGGCGTAGATCATTGCGACCTTCCGGCGCTGGCGGCGAAGGGGATTGTTGTGACAAACACGCCCGACGTGCTGTCGGACGCCACGGCCGAGCTTGCGATGTTGCTGATGCTGGGTGCCGCGCGGCATGCGGTTCGAGGGGATCGCCTGATGCGCACCGGTGCCTGGGACAGTTGGAGCCCGTCCTTCATGGTCGGCAAACAGCTCACGGGCGCTCGGCTTGGGATTGTCGGTATGGGTCGTGTGGGCCGCTCGTTCGCAGAAAAGGCGCGCGGTTTCGATATGGAGATTCACTATTTCAACCGCAGCCGCCTGTCACCTGAACAAGAGCAAGCCGCGACATACCACGACAGCATCGACACGTTGTTGACTGTGGCGGATTTCCTATCGCTGCATTGTCCCGCAACACCTGAAACTGTGAATCTGATGGATGCTGAAAACCTGGCAAGGCTGCCAGACGGCGCAATACTTGTGAACTCGGCAAGGGGCGCGCTTGTTGACGAAGACGCGCTGCTGCACGCGATCGAAAGCGGCAAGCTGGCCGCTGCTGGGCTTGATTGCTTCAAGACTGAGCCGGGTGGCAATCCGAAATTCGCCGCGCATGAAAACATCTTCATGTTGCCGCATATCGGCAGCGCCACAACCAAAACCCGAGACGCTATGGGCTTTCGTGCTTTGGACAATCTGGACGCCTTTTTTGCGGGTCAAACACCGCGAGATCTTTTGTAGTAGAGGACTCAACTAATGGCTAAACTTGCTTTTCTTGGCTTGGGGGTGATGGGCTATCCGATGGCAGGCCACTTGCAGGCTGCAGGCCACGACGTGACGGTTTTCAACCGGACGGCAGCCAAAGCCGAAGCCTGGGTTGCCGAACATAGTGGCTCGATGGCCGCAACCCCGCGCGAGGCGGCTGAGGGGGCAGAATTTGTCATGACCTGTGTGGGGAATGACGATGACCTGCGCAGCGTTTGCACGGGTGCGGACGGAGCGTTCTCCGGGATGTCGCAAAGCACCACGCTCGTGGACCACACAACCGTTTCGGCGAAAGTCACGCGCGAGTTGTATGCGGCGGCGAAGGATCAGGGTTTGGGCTTTGTAGACGCGCCGATTTCGGGCGGTCAGGCCGGGGCCGAGAACGGTGTCCTTTCGATCATGTGCGGCGGGGATCAGTCTGTATACGATGCGGCCGAGCCGATCATGCAGGTCTATTCGAAGATCTGTCGTCGGATTGGCGAAAGCGGTGCGGGTCAGATGACGAAGATGAGCAACCAGATTGCGATCGCCGGTCTGGTTCAGGGCTTGAGCGAGGCCCTGCATTTCGCCGAGAAAGCGGGTCTGGACGGGCGCGCGGTCGTCGAGGTTATCAGTCAGGGCGCAGCCGGAAGCTGGCAGATGGCGAACAGGTATGAGACGATGCTGGACGACCACTTTGACCACGGGTTTGCCGTAGATTGGATGCGCAAAGATCTGGGGATTTGTCTTGATACTGCAAATGAAACTGGGGCGAGCCTTCCGGTGACTGCGCTGGTCGATCAGTTTTACAAGGACGTGCAGAAACTCGGCGGTGGCCGCTGGGATACCTCGTCTTTGCTAAAAAGACTTCGGGCCTTGGATTGAACAACACGCCTCCGATTTCCACGCCTCCCGGCTGAGCGCTTGCAAAGCAAACCGAGGTAGGGCGGCGATTTACCTGACACGCAGTTCAAGCGCCAGATGGTTCGTTAGCCCAGGCGCTTTTTGAACCTCAGCGTTGCTGCCAGCAATCCGAAAATGGCAAAGCCGATCATCCACAGGATCTCCGAGCGCAGATCATAGAGAGAGGCATCGCGCAGAACCACGCCCCGGATCATTTCCATGAAATGCGTGGCCGGCAACACCTGTGCGATGATCTGAACCGGTTGAGGCATGCCGTCGAACGGAAACATGAACCCGGACATCAGGATGGACGGCAGCAGGATAAAGAGGGTCATCTGCATCGACTGAAGCTGGTTCTGGGCCAGCGTGGAAATCACCAGCCCCAGCGAGAGGCTGGCGATGATGAACAGCAGCGTCACCACCAGCAATGTGCCCAGCCCTCCGTTAATGGGGACGTCAAACAGAAGATGCCCGAGCCCCAGAATGATCGCGACCTGGATCAGGCCCAGAAAGATGTAGGGAATGATCTTGCCCAGCATCAACTCGATCGACTTGATCGGCGTGTTGATCAGCATCTCCATGTTCCCGCGTTCGCGTTCCCGAACGATCGCGGCCGAGGTGAACAGGATCATCGTCATCGTCAGGATCACCCCCACAAGACCTGGCACGATATTGACCGCGGATCGCTGTTCGGGGTTGAAGTACAGCGTCACCTCAAATGTCGGAACCTGCCGGTTAGGATGCAGCCTTAGCAGTTCGGTCAAGGGCATCGTCCGCAGGGATTTGATCGCGCTTGCCACCATCGTGTCCGAGCCATCGACGATCCAATGCGCGACGGGTCGACTGCTGGTTTGATCTGTCGAATTGGGCAAGCCCAGCCCGACAGAGGGGCTGCGGGCAAGGCGCTGGCTGACGTCTGCAGGGATGATCAGTGCGGCCCGCACGCGGGATTGCGTGATAGCGCGCTCGGCCTCTTGTGGCGTTGTCAGTTGCTCGGTGACGGTTACGACCTGTGTGGCCTGAACCATCTGAGTCAACATTCGGGATAGCTCGGTTTGGGATTGATCGACCACAGCCACAGGCACGTGGCGCAGATTGGTGTTGATCGCGTATCCGAACAACAAAAGCTGGATCAGCGGGATCATGATGACCATGGCGAAGGTCATCCTGTCCCGACGCAGTTGCAACAGCTCTTTCCTAAGGACGGCTGCGATCCGGCGGGCCGAGATCATGGGTCTTCCCCCCGCGTGGCGCTGACAAAGACATCCTCGAGATTTGGCCTCTGGGGTGTCAGAGACAGATCGGAAAACCCCTCGAGCCGGGCGCGCAGCATGTCCACCGGCTGGGGTTCGGACTTGTCCACCAGAACCCGCAAGCGAGAGCCGACCTGAGCGGTCGACAGTGTCTTTGGTGTGCCGTCCAGCTCATGTTTGACCTTGCGCAGATCCGGGCCTTCGACCTCGACAACGTCGGCTTGAAGATCATTCATAAGCTGGCGCGGTGATCCGTCCGCTTTCTTGACACCATGCTGAAGGATGGCCAGACGGTGGCAGCGCTCGGCCTCATCCATAAAATGGGTGGAAACGATCATGGTGGCACCCTGATCGACCAGATCGAACAATTGCTCCCAGAATGTGCGGCGTGTTTCGGGATCAACGGCTGAGGTCGGCTCGTCCAGAAAAAGTAGTTTTGGCCGGTGAAGGATCGTGGCCGCAAGGGCCAGCTTTTGCCGCTGCCCTCCGCTCATGCTGCCGCTGAGTTGATTTACGTTGGTCGTCAGGTCGTAAGTGTGTAGCAGCTCGTCAATCCGATCTTTCGCTGCTTTTGCCGGGATACCGTAGATTTCTGCGGCGAACCTGAGGTTCTCCAGTACCGTCAGGTCGCGGTAGTAGGAGAAGATCTGGGTCATGTACCCGATCTCATTCTTCAGCGGTTCAGCCGCCTCAGGCATAGATCGACCCAGAACCGAGATGGATCCGCTGGTCGGTGTCAGTAGCCCGGTCAACATGCGCATGGTCGTGGTCTTGCCGCAGCCGTTGGGGCCAAGAAACCCGTAGATCTGGCCTGTTCTAATCTCAAGATCCAGATCGTTGACGGCGGTGTTTGTTCCAAACTGCCGGGTCAGGCCGCGTGTCGATACGACGACATCTGTCATGGCATGGGAACCTGCACTGGAACGCCGGCTGGCAGATCCGGCGACGCGGTGGGCAGGTCAATCTCGGCCAGATAGACAAGCCGCGTTCGGTCATCTTGGTTCAAGCCATAGTAGGGCGTAAAGGACGCGTCATCGCTGATCCAACGGACCACGCCGTCCAGCGGGTCATCCAGCCCATCGACATTCACCTTCAGCGTATCGCCGGGTTTCAGGTTCACGCGATGCGGTTCGGGCACATAGACGCGGGCATAGGGAGTTTGCCCCGTGACCAGAACGGCCACCGGGCTGCCGGTTGTAACCCGTTCGCCAAGGTTCCAGGGCAGCGAATCCAACACGCCGTCGCGCGTTGCAACAACGGTCAGGTCCTCCAAGACGGTCTGTTCCGCATCGACCGACGCTTCGGCTGCGCGGACGTTGGCTTCGGCGACGGCCAGATCTTCGGGACGAGTGCCGTTCTGAAGCTCTTTCAACGTTTCCTGAGCACCGACCAATTCAGCCCGCGCCGAGTCCCGCAAGGCCAGATCATTTGCGACCTGCGCCTCGGTCACGACCGAGTTTTCCACCAAACGGGCATTGCGTTCATAGATTGCTTCAGCATCGGCCAATCGCGCGGTAGCTCCGGCGACCTTGGCTTGGGCAATCGCGATTTCTTCCTCGCGCGGCCCAACCTGCAGCTTCAAAAGCGTGGCTTTTGCTTTTTCCAGTTCGGCTTGCGCCAGGTTCAGCTTTGCGGTCTGTAATGTGGGATCAAGTTGAACCAGCGTGTCTCCGGCCATGACGACCGAACCTTCGGCAGCGGGTAGATCGACGATGATTTCGCTGGCCGTCGCGGTCAATGCGACGCGGTCGCGTGCCAGTACGCCAAGGGCTACACTCGTATCCGAGGCAGAGCATCGGTCCAGAACCGCAGGCAGTATTGCGGCCAATATCATAGGTATGGGGATCGACAAATTCAGCACGGGGTCCCTCCGGGTGTTAACCTCTGCTCGAGTTGGACGGTTTGTTGAACCATACAATCATGAAATCGGAATTGTATATGTTGTCTAGCCTTCCGCGAAGACCGCACCGATCATGCGATGCGTTGTGCCGGTTTCAAACCTTAAGCTTGTCCTGACACACCATTTACCTGCCATGCCTTCGGCAGTGTTGGATCAATGGGGTTCTCAAAAGCATCAAAAGTCAAAACGCGCGCTGTCATAGCGGGCGAAAAGAACATCGCAGTCATCAGACTCCTGACGAATGGGTCTGGGGAAATCCAGAATTTCAAACCCGTTCTGACCCATGAAAGAGACCAGCTCTGAGAACCTGTATCCACCCACATAACGCCGTTTTACATTCGCTTCGGCCAACACAAATTCGGTTCTTTTCAGGGTTTCGGTTGCGCCTTTCATGACCTCCAACTCGAACCCTTCGGTATCAATCTTTATGCCGATCGGGCCCTGCAGGTCCGCCGTCAGACTGTCCAGCTTGCGCATTGGAACCTCGCGCGTTTCAAACGATGCGAACTGGGCTTTGTTCCGCCCTTCGAACTCCATGGCCGTTGCTCGGCTTGTGCGAGTTTTCGTGGCCGTTGAGGGGATGTTGACTGTGATGTTGCCGTCTTCGGGACCTAGGGCGCAGCATTCGAACTGGAATTCCAGTTTGCCTTCGTATTTTTGGACCCTTTGCTGGGATTCGATCAACGGGTCCACAAGCAGGAACTTTGCTTGCGGAAAGGCGTCGTAGATCATCGGGGTGCCCTGATCTACGCCAATATCGATGACGGATTCAGGCTGAAACCCGAAGCCCCGCAAAACTGCGGCGGTTGGTTTGGTCTGTTCGATTTCAAACCCACGGCGCGACAAGGCACGAAACAGCTTGCGCGGTCGGATTTCGGCGCCCGGCTCTTTTGGTGCTAGGTCTACCCCCAGCTCACGCAAGTGACGAAGGAACAGGCGAGGTGTCGAACGTGTCATGTCGTGGGCCGGTCTGGTTGGTGTTCAAGAAGGATGTTCATCAGCTTGGGGCTTATCACCTCGGGCGCGTGCATTTGCGCATGGTTCAAACAGGCCTGTCGCAGCCTCTGATACTCTGAGGTTTCCATCTGCAGCGATCGGATCATGGCGCGGATCAACCCTCGGGGCAAGCTTGGGTCATAGAGTGTTGTCTCATGCAGTTCCGGCGGCGTGATTTCCTTCATTTCGCGCAGGGCAGGGCCGATGATAGGTAATCCGAAACTCAAGGCCAGAGAAACAGTGCCCGAGCTGAACAGCTCGGAATAGGGGGCTAGAAAGAAATGCGCGTTCGAGAAGATTTCGGGGATCTCCTCATCCGGGATACGGTCGGTTCTGAGCGAAATGTTCTCATTCCAGCCTAGGCGCCTCAGCAACCGTCTTTGGCTGCCGAAAGCCTTGCCGTACATGTTCAGACTATAGTCATAGTCCCGCTTTGTCAGCTTAGCGGCGGCGTCCCGGATGCGCTCTGCCCCTTTTTCTCCTCGAAACATTCCGAAGAACAAAAATGTGGTTGGTCTGCGATCCGGCATAGGGCGCGCCAGCGTGATGCTTTGCGGCTCGTACGACCCGAGGTAGCTTGGATGGGAAATCACATGAATACGGCTCGGGTCGGCCCCGTATTCCGAGATCATGTGATCGCGGGCATGGGGGGCGTGAACGTGGATGGCGTCGGCCCGTTTGACCAGCGATTGGCGGGCTTGGCGAAAACCGCCAAGGCTGATCACTTTGTGCGGGCGGGCGTTGTGAATGGTCCAGACCAACCGACCGCCCTGCGCGCGGTAGCTGTCAATCGACAGTTCCGCCTTGTGCAAAAGGTCCGTGTTCTTTTGTGCATCGGCATCACGGCCAAAGATCCGGTCATCCCAATGCAGATGGGTCACTGGGTGTTTGGTCGCATTCAAACTCAGAAGTGCGCCTTTGCCGCCGCCGACAAACTCGACCCTGTCCGCCGCGCAGCGATAAATCAAATTGCGCTGATAGGGGTTTCCGTCGGCGGTCGGAATGTTGAGGACCTGCACAGGATTTCCGCCGTTCACATGGACCTGCCGATTTCGTCTTGGGCGGGCGTGGCGTGTTTCATTCTGGGGTTCGGCGAAACTGTCACTTGGCTCATATCTACCCAAATTAAAGGGTCTGTTATCGACTGCATCCAACGAAATAGAATGCTCGGCGTCTGCAGGCTTGCTTGATGATGGGGGTGATAGCAACCCTTTTCTGTCAGCAACCCGGGCCTGGGCCAAGCGCACGGTTGCCGGGGCAGGGGTCCCTGCTCAGTTATGAGCAGCCTGACCGTCGAACAGGGGTTTGCGGTTCCCACGGTGACGCTCGACAAGCTTCGAAATCCACCTGCCCTTTCCAGGCACCAACCTTGCCGTTAGCGGTCGAAAATCAACCGCCGCGCATTCCGGGAACAGCTCTTTGATCTCTTGCCGCGCTTCGGGCGAGATGGCCTGCATGGTCAGTGGCCCCAGAAAGAGGCTTTCCGTGGGCGTGCCGTTGGACCAGATGATCTCATGCTGATCGAACAGGATGTGATGATACCGAACGCCATCAGACGGGTCGCCCAGAACATCTACACCGCTCAGCGGCAGCAGTTTCTTCGCGGGTAGCAGGACATCCTGACAGTCGAACATCCGCTTGGTGATAGTGGAGGAAACCAATATTCGGTGCTGAGGTGACACGATCAGATCGCGCTGCGGATAGCCAGGACCCAGCGCATTCGCCCTGATCACAATGGGTTTGAGATGAGGCTTGTCCTCAAGTTGGCTTTGGCTCAGGTAACGAGAGCCAATCCAGCAAACCGGCCGCAGCCCGTTGTCATATGTCAGGACCTGATCACCGACCTTCAGGTCCTCGACCCGGATAAACCCCTCTGATGTTTCGATCAGTGTTCCTGATGCAAAACAGGGTACATCCTCGAATTCACCGCTCGCATTGGTCGGGCCGGTCACGACCTGATCGATTTCGATGGTGTTGTCACCATCCTCGTTCCAGGCGGCGGCGATTGCGTCGGTGTTGACGGATAGGCCGTTGAACAATTCCAGCGGAACAAGCGCGCCATCGTTGGACTTCACGCCGAACAGGGCGATGGTACCGTCTGGGTTCACCTCGAGCCGGACAACAGGATCAGTGTCCGAGTTTTGAAGTTGCCAAACGGCGGGCGTATTCACCTCGTACCGGTCGCCATCTGCAAATCGCACGGTTTGACCTGAGGTCCCGCTAATCTGGAACTGTAGCTCATTGGGTGCTCCGGCGGGGCCGCCGACAAAAAGATCAACACCGTTGATCTGCACGCTGAAGCTGTTGTCGAGCAGCCTGAAGTCGATGACAAACCCCCCGCCGGGGGTTGTGTCGGTAAATGTGGTGGATGCGCCGCCGACGATGCTGAAATCTGGCATTCAAGTCTCGTTTCAACCTGTAACCTGTTTTCCTTCCGTAGACGCGTAAACCCTTGCTTCTTCAAGACAGAAATTCGTTCATTTTGTGAAAAATTCGCCCCTGACGTCAGGTCTGGTGGTTTTGGTTTTGCCTTAAACCGAAGCGAGAATCCGCTGATTGCGGGCCCTGACGCATGTGTGGCTCACGCGCCCATCAATGGCTTGCCGCACTCAGGCGGCCTCGTCCAGAGTGCGCAAAATCCAATCTCTTACCTTTTGCGCATCATCGGACAGAGGGGTTTTCTTGGACCAGACGAGATAGAACCCTTTGCCTGTCGTCCATTGCCAATCGGATCGGGCAGCCAGCAGACCCTGATCGACCAGGCGGTCAGTCAGGTGTTTCCAGCCGAAGGCAAAGCCCTCACCGGCCATGGCCGCCTGCAGGACAAGCGCATAGTCATTCAGCCGCAGCCCGGTGTTCGGAACGGCCGTCCTGATCGAGAAATTGGCGAACCAATCGCTCCAACTCGGACGCTGACGAATGGGTTCTTCCAGATGAATGAGGCGTTGGGACAGGAGATTGGGCAGGCTTCGCAGATCAACTGCGGCGGCCATGACGCGGGGCGAGGCGACGGGATAGATCGCCTCGGGGGCGATCAGGGCGCTTTCGCAATCCGCCCAGTTTCCATCCCCCAGACGCACCGCAAGGCTGATATTTTCTGCGTCGATATCCGGTTCCCGGTCACTGGATTGCAGTCGCAAGTCGATCTTCGGATGCTGGCTTTGCAGATCGGCCAGTCGCGGCATGATCCAATAGTTGTTGAAGGCCGTCGATGCGCTGAGGGTGACATAGCCCGCCTGTTTGGTCTGTCGGATGGACTCAACCGACAGGGCCAATTGATCGAACGCCCGCGAGACATCAGCCAGCAGCCGCTCGCCTGCTCCGGTCAGGACGACCTGGCGGTGACCGCGGGTGAACAGGGGCGTTCCCAAGCCTTCTTCCAGCCTGCGAATGGCAACGCTGACGGCGGGTTGCTGCACGTTCAGCTCCTGCGCGGCGCGGGTAAAGGACTGAAGACGGGCGGCGGCCTCGAATACGACCAGATTGCGGGGGGAGCCAAGCTGTTTCCAGAGTTCTTGCATAATCTGTGTTTATGCTAAGCATTCAAATTTTCAAGCGTCACAGGCGTTTTCTTGGCAGTTAATATGCACCCAAAAAATGGAGTACTACTAATGGCTCGGCGCGCACGTCAATCCCGTTCCCGCGGTTCCGAGGCCGGTTCTGTCCCGGCCTCCCCCTATATCCAACGAAAGTTGGCGTACTTTGATCCTTTAAACGAGGAAGATCTGGTCCGTATTGAGGCTCAAGTCGACTGGATCTTCCAGGACGTGGGAATCGCCTTCCGCGATGACCCTGAAGCGCTGGAGCTCTGGCGCCACGAAGGGGCGCGGATCGATGGCGATATCGTACGGGCCGACGCGCAATGGATTCGCAGCCTGTGTGCCCGGGCACCCAAAAGCTTCACTCAGGTGGCGCGCAACCCTGAGCGCTCAGTGGTCATCGGTGACGGCAATCAGGTTTTCGCGCCCGTCTACGGCGCACCTTTCGTTCGTGATCTGGAAGGCGGTCGCCGCTATGGCGACATCGAGTCGTTCGAAAAGCTGGTCAAACTGACTTACCTGCACCCGAACCTGCACCATGGCGGTTTCGTGACCTGCGAACCCTGCGATGTTCCGGTCAGCAAGCGTCACCTCGACATGATGTTTGCGCATATGACCCTCAGCGATAAGCCGCATCTGGGTGCCATCACCGAGATGAGCCGCGCGCAAGACAGTGTCGACATGGCCGAGATCATCTTTGGCGCGGATTTCATGGAAGACAACTGCGTCATCATGGGCAACGTCAACACGAATTCTCCCCTGCTGGTCGACCGCGTTGTCACCGAAGCGGCTCGGGTCTATTCGACACGTGGCCAAGGCATAGTCGTGGTTCCGTTCATCCTGTCCGGCGCAATGGGTCCGGTCAGCACTGCCGCCAGCGTCGCACAAGCCATGGCCGAGGCGATGATGGTCTGTGCTTACGTCCAACTGCTGCGCCCCGGAGCGCCCTTTGTTCTCGGCAACTTCCTGTCGTCCATGTCGCTGAAATCCGGGGCACCGACCTTTGGTATGCCCGAACCGGTGATCTCGAACTACGCCATTGGGCAACTGGCCCGTCGCGCTGGTCTGCCGCTGCGCTGCGGAGGCTCTCTGACCGCCTCCAAGATCGAGGACGCGCAGGCAGCCTATGAATCGGCGGATTCGATGCACTCGACCATGCTCGCCGGTGCAAACTTCGTTCTGCACTCGGCCGGTTGGCTCGAAGGTGGCCTGTGTACTGGATTTGAAAAGCTGATCATGGATGCGGACCGTCTTGGCTCATACCAGAAGGTCCTCAGCCAGGGGCTGGACACCAGCGAAGACGCCTTCGCCCGTGACGCCTATGATGAGGTCGACGCAGGTGGTCACTTCCTGGGCTGCGCCCATACGATGCGCAACTACCAAACTGCCTTCTACGAACCCAAGCTCAGCGACAGCGAAAACGTCGAAAGCTGGGAAGAGGGCGGCTCCAAAGATATGCGCCGCCGCGCCTATGAGCGCTGGAACCAGATGCTGAACGAATACCAGCCCCCCGCCATGGACGAGGCCAAGAAAGACGAACTGGCCGCCTATGTGGCCAAACGCAAAGAAGAGATCCCGGACGCCTGGTACTAAAACCGGGATCCCTTCATCTGGCCAGAAATACCTTCGGGGTTGAATTGAGCCGCAGGCTCAAGAGGGGGCAGACAGCCTCCTTCCCCCATCACCACAAGAAAACGACACAGGAAATTCCCATGCCTGAGATTCAAAAAGACGAAACCACGTCTGGCAAAAAGCTGCCCTCCCACGCCAAGGTCGTTGTCATCGGCGGCGGCGTTGTCGGCTGTTCGATCCTCTTTCACCTGGCCAAGTTCGGTTGGAAAGACGTTGTCTTGCTGGAGCGTGACGAGTTGACATCCGGCTCCAGCTGGCACGCGGCGGGTCAGATCCACACGATCAGCTCGGATCCCAACATCTCGCGCCTGCAGAGCTATACCATTGATCTCTATAAAGAGATTGAAGAAACCTCGGGTCACTCGGTCGGCATGCACATCACCGGCGGTTTCTACGCGGCGTCGACCAAGGAATGGTACGACTACCTCAAGCGTGAACGCTCGAAAGCGCGCTATATGGGCCTGCATCAGGAATTCATCAGCCCGCAGGAACTGGCCGAGCGTCACCCGCTGATCGATCCCAAACACTATCACGCCGCGCTCTGGGATGAGCAAGACGGCGACGTTGATCCCTCGGGCGCAACCTACGCCTTCGCGAAATCCGCCCGTCACCACGGCGCGCAGTATTTCACCCATTGCGGCGTGACGTCGATGAGCCAGCGCCCCGATGGCAGCTGGGATCTGACCACCCCCAAAGGCGTCATCAATGCTGAGCAGGTTGTGAACTGCGGCGGCCTTTGGGCGCGTGAAGTCGGCCATATGTCCGGCATCCACCTGCCCGTACAGCCGATGGAGCACCACTATCTGATCACCGACGCGATCCCGATGATCAAAGACCGCATGGAGAGCATGGGCGAAGCCGGTCGTCTGCCTGCGGGCATCGACTATGAGGCCAACATCTACTTCCGCCAAGAACGCCACGGCATGCTTCTGGGCACCTATGAGCCGAAATCGACCCCGTGGAAGGTCGATGGCACGCCATGGGACTTCGGCCACGAGCTGCTGCAACCCGATCTGGACCGCATCGCCGACCGTCTGGAAATGTCGTTCGAGCGTATCCCCGCCATCGGCGAATCCGGCATCAAGGACACCATCAACGGCCCGTTCACGTTTGGCCCCGATGGCAACCCGATGATCGGCCCGGTTCCGGGCATGAAGAACTACTGGGTCGCTGTGGGCGTCATGGCAGGCTTCTGTCAGGGCGGCGGTGTTGGTCTGACCATGGCCGAATGGATGATCGACGGCGAGCCCTCGATCGACGTCTGGGCGATGGACTTGGCCCGCTTTGGCGAATTCGCAACGCCGGACTGGGGCACCATCAAGTCCTCGGAAAACTACGAGCGCCGCTTCGTGATGACTTTCCCGAACGAAACGCTGCCCAAAGGCCGGATGCAGAAAACCACCGCGCTCTATGACCGTCTGGTCAACAAGGGGGCGGTGATGGGGCAAGGCTTTGGTCTGGAAGACGCCCTGTGGTTTGCCGACAACGCCGAAGACGCGCATGAAACCCCGACCTTTGAGCGGAACCGCAGCCACGACTACGTGGCGCGCGAAGTCAAAGCCGTGCAAGAGGCCGTCGGCGGTATCGAAATCGCCAACTTTGCCAAGCACGAGTTCAAGGGTGCCGGTGCGCGAGACTACCTGAACCGAACTCTGGCCGGATACGTCCCGAAACCGGGCCGTCTGGCGCTGACCCCGATGCTGACCGAAAAGGGCCGCCTCTATGGGGACCTGACCGTGGCATGCCTGGGTGACGATCACTTCATGCTGTTCGGTTCCGGCACGATGCAGGATGCGCATCGCCGCTGGTTCGAAAAGGACCTGCCTGCGGATGTGTCCTATGCCAATGTCTCGGATGACTGGCACGGGATCGCCCTGTCCGGCCCCAAATCGCGCGAGCTGCTGGCCCGTATCACCCGCGACGACGTCAGCGCCGATGCGCTGAAGTTCCGCGATCTGCGCCAGACCTTCGTGGGCGGAGTTCCGGTGATCCTGAACCGTATCTCGTTCTCGGGCGAGCTGGGCTTTGAGATCTACTGCAAGCCGATGTACCTGCTGCGTCTGGCCGAGGCGATCGAAGAGGCCGGGGTCGATCTGGGCTATCGCTGGTACGGCGCACGCGCGCTGATGTCGCTGCGTCTTGAGAAAGGCTGGGGCGTCTGGACCACCGATTTCCGTCCTGACTTCAACGCGGTCGAATCCGGCATGGATGTCTTCATCAACTGGAAGAAAGACTTTGTCGGCAAGGATGCGACGCTGAAATTCAAGGAAGATGGCGTTGCCCGCAAGCTGGTTACCATGACCATCGACGTGGACGGCATCGATGTCTCGAATGACGAGGCGATCCTGAAAGATGGCGAAGCGGTCGGTTATGTCTCGTCCGGCGGCTACGGCCACCGCGTCGGGAAGTCGATGGCGATGGGCTACGTCGCAACCGAGAGCGCCGCTCCGGGAACCAAGCTGCAGGTGGAAATCCTGGGTGAGTTCTACGACGCCGAAGTTCTGGGTGCACCCGCCTATGACGCCAATGGCGCCAATATGCGGACGTAAGAAAGGAAAGCCGGAATGGGTCGTCCCGAGATCAATTTTGCAGATGCAAGCACACGGGTGAATGAGCTGAACCGCTTCATTTTCCTGCTGACGCCGGGGTTCTCTGCTTTGGACCTTGGGGCCGGGATCGACTCATTGGGGGCGGCAAATGCCGCCTCCGAGCAGGCTATTTTTGAATGGAATATCGTCAGCGAAACCGGCGAGGCGGTGACCTCATCCTCGGGGATGACGGTTGCTGTTGATGACGGTTTGATCAAGACCCGCCGGGGCGATTGCATTGTCATTTGCGGGCCGATGACCGTGGATCGGTCGATCTCGAATGAGTTGAAATCCTGGTTGCGGCAGGGGCGTCGGTTCGGCGTTCAGCTTTGCGGCATCGGGGGTGGGTCCGGTATTCTGGCCATGGCGGGAGTGGCCAGCGGCCAGAGCCTGAGCGCGCATTGGAAACAGCAACCCGTGATGGTTGAGCTGTTCCCGACCGTGGAATCCAACTGCTCGGTCTTTGTGGATGAAGGCCCGATTGCGACCTGTGGTGGAGGTGTCACCACGCTCGATCTGTTCTCATCGCTGATCGGTCAGGCCTGTGGTCAGACTGTTGCCTCCCGCGTGGCGGATCAATTGCTATATGCGTCGGTGCGTCCAAAGGACGGCAGGCAAACGCAGACGGATCTGTTCCGCTTTGGCCGCCGTCATGAGAAACTGGCAACCGCCATCATGATCATGCGCGAAAATCTTGAAAACCCGCTGTCGCCCAGTGTCGTGGCCGAAAGCGCGGGCCTCTCGACCCGACAGCTTGAGCGCCTGTTTCAGCGCTACGTGGGCACAAGCCCAAAGAACTATATGACGCGCCTGAGGCTCGAGCGTGCGCGCACCCTGTTGCAGCAAACCGATATGCGGGTGTTGGATGTGGCCATCGCCTGCGGCTTTGGCTCGGCCAGCTATTTCTCCAAATGCTTTCGCAGGTATTTCGGAACCTCTCCGCATATGCAGCAGAAGTCGGTCTGAAAGACCGAGCTTCAGTCCGAAAACCTGCTCTTACCCCGCGCTGGGCGAACCTTTGTGGTGCAGAATACGCCCAATCGTGTTCATAAGGATTTGTGCCGCCAGAATGGCGGTGCTGCCCGTGTGATCATAATCGGGGGCCACTTCGACCAGATCCAAACCCACCACATCACCGCGCTTGGTCAGACCGTCGAGCAGTTCGAGCACTTCGTAATACAGGAAACCACCATGGCTGGGTGTGCCGGTGCCGGGCGCGATGGAGGGATCGAACCCGTCGATGTCTATGGTGACGTAGTACCTGGCGCCCTCCGGTATCCGATCCAGAACAGCCTCGGTCCCCAGTTTGCGCAACTGGCGAACAGACAGGATGTCTGACCCCATACGACGGGCATCCTCATAGCCCTCTTTTGCGGTCGATGAGACGTTGCGGATGCCGATTTGCGTCAGGCCCGAGACATAGGGTTTCTCCGCCGCGCGCCGCATCGGGTTTCCATGCCCGAACCGAACCCCGTGCCGTTCATCCACGAAATCCAGATGCGCGTCGATCTGAACAATGTGAATGGGGCCGTTCTTTTCGCAATCCGCAGCAAAGGCATCAATGCAGGGGATGTTGACCGAATGATCTCCGCCCAGAACCACGGGCAAGGCCCCGGCCTCAAGGCACTTTTCGACACCAAATTTTATGTTCTGGTGGCTTTTTTCGGTGCTGGTATGCACGATGTCGGCGTCGCCCAGATCCACGATCCGGGTGGTTTCCGATGGCAGGTAGGTGATGTCATCCTCGTGGTCGTATGCGCCGCCATGCCCGAAGGAAAACAGGGTCGAGGCTTCGCGGATGGCGCGCGGCCCGAACCGCGCGCCGGGCCGGAACTGTGTGCCAAAGTCGAACGGAGCGCCAAGGATCGCGACATCAGCGTCGATCGCATCCCAGTCGCTGACATAGGGATATTTGCCAAAGGTCGAGATCCCGACAAAGGGCAAGTTTAACCGACCGCCTTCATATCCATGTGCGCTCATTCTTCAGTCTCCAACCGCTATTCTTGCGCCATAGTGTGGGATAATTTTCAGAAGGGCCATAGGGTTGTGGAGAAGAGGGCGAAATCTATCGCCACGCTCAGCGCATCACGAACGGGTTCGACATGGGTTGATCAGAGGTGTTCAGCCATACGGTCTTGGTGCGTGTGTAGTCCTGAATGGCCTCGATCCCCGCTTCGCGGCCATAGCCAGATTGGTTGTAGCCGCCAAACGGCGCGATGGGCGACACCGCTCGATAGGTGTTGATCCAACAAATACCGGCCTTCAATCGGGACGACACCCGGTGCGCGCGGGCGACATTTTCGGTGAACACGCCCGATCCCAACCCGAACGGGGTTTCGTTGGCCAGAGCGATTGCTTCTTCCTCGGTGTCGAAGGGCAACAGGGACATGACGGGCCCGAACATCTCGACTTTCAGGGTCTCGGTCTCGGGTGACGCACATTCGACCAGAGTGGGCGCCATGAAGTTTCCGGGCCGGTCGAGGGGCGCGCCCCCAAACCGGATGCGCGCGCCCTGATCGGAGGATTTTGCCAGTACCGTCTTGATATTGGCGATCTGCGCATTGGTGCAAAGCGGCCCGATATGGGTTGCGGCGTTCAACGGGTCGCCTACGATGACGTTTTTCATCTTCTCTTCGATCCTGGCTGCCAAGGCCTCCAGAATTGGGCGATGTATCAAACCACGTGAGCCCGCGACGCAGCTTTGCCCAGAGGCTCCGAAATTGCCTGCGATCAGGCCATTTGCGGCCCCGTCCAGATTGGCATCGTCAAACACCAAAATCGGGGATTTTCCGCCGAGCTCCAGCGTGGTTACGGCGAAGTTTTCAGCCGAGTTGCGAACCACATGGCGCGCGGTTTCCGGGCCGCCGGTAAAGGCGATGCGATCCACGTCGGGATGTCGGGTCAGGGGGATCGCGCAGTTTTCTGCGTCACCCGTAATGACCGAGACGACGCCGGGCGGGAAACCGGCCTCCTCGATCAGACGCGCGAATTCCAGCATGGGCGCGGGCGCAATCTCAGAGGCTTTCAGAACGACCGAACACCCTGCCGCAAGGGCTGGCCCCAGCTTGGTTGCCGTCAGGAACATCTGCGCGTTCCAGGGGACAATTGCGACGACAACGCCAATGGGTTCGCGGCGGGTAAAGACATGCAGGTTGGGCTTGTCGATCGGAAGCACCGCACCTTCGATCTTGTCGGCCAAACCAGCGTAGTAACGATAGTAGTCGCCGACATAGGCCGTCTGGCTTGCCGTTTCGGCCAGGAGCTTTCCGCTGTCTTTCGTCTCAATCTCGCCGAGGCGCTTGGCATTTTGTTCAATCAGCTCTGCAAGCCTGAACAACAGTTTGCCACGCTCGGTCTGCGTCAGATCCCGCCAAGCCGGGTCATTCAGGGATCGACGCGCCGCCGTGATGGCGCGATCCACATCCTCGGGCGCGGCGCAGGCGAAACTGGCCCAGGCCTCGCCCGTAGCAGGGTTTTGCGAGGTCAAGACCTGCCCGTTGGCGCCCTCGGTCCAGGTTCCGTCGATGAAAAGCTGATAGTGTGGGTTCTGTTGCATCACGGGTCCTTATTGAAACTTTGGCATCACGTCGTCGATGAACCGGGCCAGCGAAGCGCGCTTGCGCTCAAAGCTCATGCCGCTGTCGATCCAGAACGAGTATTCATCATAACCAAGGTCTTCATAGTGCTTCAGGCGATCCGTGACCTGCTCAGCCGTGCCAACTGTCAGATCGCGACCCATGTTCTCGGGGGCCATCATGGCGTTGGCGGCCATTTCCTCATCCGTCAGGGTTTGGATCAGCCCCTGATGTACGGGTCGCTTGTTCTGGAACCAAGCGCCGAAATAGTTGTAAAAGCGCGAAAGCTCTTGCGTTGCCTGATCCACATCGGCAGCGTCCTGTCCGACATAGGTGTGGTGAAGCAGCATGATCTTGGGGCGCGGCCCGTCATAGTTGGCGCAGGCGTCATTGAAGCGGCCCATCAAGCTCTCAATCTCTGCGTTACCTTGCCAGAGCGGTGTGACCTGAATGTTGAAACCATTCTGGACACCGAATTCATGGCTGTTCGGGTCGCGGGCCGCGATCCAGATCGGTGGCCCTCCGTCCTGAACGGGTTTCGGCGCAGAGGTGGTGGCGGGGAATTGGAAATACTCCCCCTCATGGGCGCAATCGCCTTCCCACAATTTGGGCAACAGGGGGGCGATTTCCCGCATGCGCTGGCCCGCGTCCCAGGCATCCATGCCGGGGATCAATCGCTCATATTCATAGGAATACGCTCCGCGCGCGATACCCAGTTCGATGCGTCCCCCAGTCATCAGGTCGGCTGCGGCCGTCTCGCCGGCCAGTTTGATCGGGTGCCAGAAGGGCGCGATAACCGTGCCGGTGCCAAGGCGGATGTTTTTGGTGTGATGCGCGATATCGACCAGGGACATCAATGGATTGGGCGCGATGGTGAAATCCATCCCGTGATGCTCGCCCGTCCACACCGCGCGCATACCGGCATCATCGGCCATTTTGCAGAGCTCAATGAACTCTTCATACAGTTTCTCATGAGGCTGTTCGGGGTTGAGCCGCTCCATATGAGCAAAGAGGGAAAACTCCATCATTCAGTCCTTTCCGAGAGAGTATGTATTTCGCCCCGCTGTGCATCGCCGAGATAGAGGGAAAAGTCGCGGGTCAGGCTTTCGAACGCAAAGCGGGACATCATGGTGGCGATGGCCGGGGTTGCGAATGTCAGGTTTGCAAGGTTTTCGATGGCAACCGCTTCAAGGGTGCTGTTGAGCGGCAAAGCCGGTGCCGACGCGAGCGTATAGACATGGTGGGTTGTGGCATTGTCATAGACAGAATAAACCGCACCCAACTGCGCTGTGATCCCGCGCGTCACCAAGTCTTGCTGTAGGCTTTCGCGCAGGGCTTGATGATCCGACAAGCTGATCTGCGGCGGGCGGTATCCGGATTCGGTTTTTTCCAGCAGCACCTTTCCGTCGCATTCGATGATCGCGCCGCAAACCACGGATCGACCCGTGGCCTCCAACGCGCCGCGTTCCAGACCAAGGCTGAAATACTGCCCGTTTGCGTATCCGAGGCCTCGGGTTTCTGTGTAGGAATAGGCCTCAACCTCTCCGATCAGAACGCAGTGATCTCCAGCCTCGATGGCTTGATGGGCCCGACAGGAAAACGTCGCAACTGCGCCATCCAGAAGAGGGACGCCATTGGCGTCCAACTGATGCGCGGTTTTGGCAAACCGATCCCCTTTGAACCCTGCGAAGGTGTTTGAGACATCCTCTTGCCCCTCAGCCAAAATGTTCACCGCGAAATGCGCGCAGCTCGCGAAGGCATCGTAGGAGGACAGGTTCTTGCCCGGGCAAACCAGCAAAAGCGGCGGGTCCAGAGACACGGATGAGAAGGAATTGGCAGTGAACCCCAACGGAACGCCCGCGGCATTGCGCGTCGTCACAACTGTGACGCCGGTCATGAAGCTGCCAAAGGCGCGCCGCAGGTCGCGAGGATCGAGACTGGTCATTGTTGCACCTCATTCAGAAAGGTCGAAAGGGCTGCGTTAACCTCTGCGGCATGGGTCATCGGCATCATATGAGCGGCGCCCTTGATGATCTGCGCCCGCCCGCTTGGAACAAGTTCCGCCATGGCGCGTGACATGTCCGGGGTCGAGTTGGGTTCAAGATCGCCCGTTATAAACAAGGCGGGGCAGGTGAGCGTCTTCAAATCGTCCCGGCGCGGGATCGGACTGTTGGCAAACACTGTATAGGCTTGCTTGTAGGCCGCAGGATCTGTCGCGGTCAGCCAAGTCCGGCAGGCAGCGCATTCGGGCGGATCAGTATCACCAAACCAACGCTGCAGAGTGCCCGTCGGATCACTTGGTGTTTGACCGTCAAGCGCTGCGGCTCGGGTTGTGACGGCCTGTGTGGCCTCGGCACTGCGTTCGAAAATGGCGTTCAGTGCAACGACGCCGGCGACATGTTGCGGTGCCTTGGCCGCAAGATTGAGCGCGATCATTGCGCCCATGGAATGACCAACAACTACGGTTGGTCCGCCCAGTTGATCCAGAACGCGCAATGTAGCTTCGGTGTATCCCGACAGTTCTGCGCGCGTATTGCCTATTGGGCTTTCGCCATGACCGGGCATGTCCGGTGCGGTCAGACGCGCCACGGATGCCAGCGCGTCCAATTGGGCGCCCCAGGCCTCGGCGCGCAAACCGACACCATGCAGCAACAGGACATTCGGTCCCGCGCCGGTCTGGATTGCTGCGAGCCCGCCGATCTCAGACCGCGGCCGGGTTGTCCACGTCATGGCCCAAATCCTTGAGGTCCTGATAGCGGTCGCCAATGCGGTGATGCGGCCTGCCCGAGGTCGCCGCGCCAAGCACCACAACGATCTCATCGTCTCGTGGCGCATCGGGGATCGCAAATTGGATGGTCAGATAGTGCGAGCGCCGCCCGGCGTCGTTCTTGTCCATCAGCGGCACCATGATCGGAGCGTTCGCGGGCCCTCGGGTATTGGTGAAGGCCAGATATGACTTTGCGTCGACGGCCTGCCGGTAGTGATTGCCAAAGAGCAGGGTGTGAATGAGGCCCGAGGCATGCTCGACCTCGCCACTCAGACCAACCACGGCGGCCTTGCCATAAGCCTCAATCGTATCTCCGCTTCCGGCCAGCGCAATCATGCGCTTGGTCATCATTTCACCCAGGACGGGACCGTAGGCCTGAATCTCGGGCTTCAGGTCTTCGACATATCGGCCAGCCCATGGGTTGGTGACTACAGCGGCCACTGCAAACATTCGCCATGGGGTTTTTGCGGGGCGAAACCCCTCGACCAGAACCTCTTCGTCATAGTTTACGATTTTGCGTATTTCCGGCTGCATAAAACTTCTCCTGTCGCGCGGGCCGACGTTAGAAACGGGGCTGATTTTTGACAAATGATAGAATTATGTGCTTTGACATTAACAAGACTAATGACCAGCTTGGCCTATGGCAAAATCACTTCCCCCTCTGACCTGGTTCCGATCCTTCGAGGCCGCCGCCCGCACGCTTAGCTTTACCGCTGCGGCCGAGGAAATCGGTCTGACCCAATCGGCGGTCAGCCAGCAGGTGAAGTCACTTGAATTGCGTTTGGGGGCGTCCCTTTTCGTGCGCCATCCGCGCAGTTTGGCGCTGACGGATGCGGGGAGAAAGCTGTTGCCCGAGGTGGGTAGGGCGCTTGAGGCGCTGGCTGTTGCCGCCGGACAGGTCGACACGAACGCATCCGGAGACGTTCTGACGGTCGCGACCTCGGTCAGTATCGCGCAATGGGTCATCGCACCACATCTGCCCGCGTTTGCACGTCAGCACCCGGACATTCGCGTGCGACTGCTCAGCGCGATTTGGCCCGATGACTTCAATGCATCCCAAGCGGATGTGCAGGTGCGGTTCGGATCGAAGAAACAGGTGGGGCAGGGGGCTATTCGCCTGATGCCGGACCGGCTTGTTCCTTTTAAATCTCCGGCCCTTTTGGGGGATATATCGGACTTGCCTTTGATTGAGGCTGTAGGGACGTCAGGTGGGTGGAGTCGATGGTTGGAAAGCCAAGGGCTACAAAGCCAGCCCACCATTTTTGTGGATACTTTCGGAATGGCGCTTCAATTGGCGGTGCATGGGGGGGGCGTGGCTTTGGTGAGTGAGCTTTTAGCAAAACACGCGCTTGATACGGGCGTGGTCGAGCGCGCGCATGACTACTCAATCGACAGCAATGAGGGGTATTTTCTATCCGCGAATAGCTCGAACCCGGCGGCTGGGTTGTTTCATGACTGGCTGTTGGAGCAGGTCGGTTAACGATCAGGAGAGTTGACAGATCAGGAGCGATCAGATCACGTCAGGCAAAAAGGCGGGGAGATACATGAAGATCGTTGCGAATACACACCGGGCAGATCCCAAGCTTGCGCCCTCGGCTCCTTATCCGTCGACAGATGCGGCCCGCGTTGCGGCCTTGTTGTCCATGTGCCCAGCGGCGAAAGAGACACCGTTGGTGAATGCCGCAGGCCTCGCCCCGGTTGCGCAGCTTTGGGTCAAGGATGAACGCGCGCGCATGAATCTGGGCTCGTTCAAGGCCCTCGGCGCGGCCTATGTGATTGCGCGCCATGCTGCCGAAGCCTCGGACGCGCCGGGGGCAGACACGTTGGCAGGGTCAACCTACGTGACAGCAAGCGCCGGGAATCACGGGATGAGTGTTGCGGCGGGTGCGCGGATGTTTGGCGCGAAGGCGGTTGTCTATATCGCCGAGACGGTGCCCGAGAGCTTTGCCGCACGGTTGAATGGCCAAGGTGCTGATGTGGTTCGCAGTGGCTCTGACTATGCGGCCAGCATGCAAGCGGCAAGCGCGGCGGCTGAGGAGAACGGGTGGATCCTTCTCTCGGACAGTTCGTGGGACGGGTATTATGAACTGCCGTGGACCCTGATGGAGGGGTATCTGCAAATGGCGGCCGAAGCGGTCGACCAATGCCCCGAAGTTCCGACTCACATCATGTTGCAGGCCGGTGTTGGTGGTCTGGCCGGGGCTGTCGCTGCCTATGCGCGCAAAGCCTGGGGCGACGCGCCAAAAATAGTCGTGGTCGAGCCTGAAGCCGCGCCCGCCCTGCAGGCCAGTATCGAGGCCGGGTCGTGCGTGTTCGCCGATGGGCCTGATAGCATCATGGGGCGTTTGGACTGCAAGGAGCCGTCGTTGATCGCATTGAATGGATTGGCGCGCGATGCCGACCTGTTTCTGACACTTTCGGATGAGGACGTGTCCGAGAAACTGCCCGCCATGGCCGCGGCGGGGTTGGAGACAACAGCCTCGGGCGGCGCCGGGCTCGCAGCCGTTTTAAATGACCGGGCGCGGGCCGAATTGGGAATGACCGAGGCCTCGCGCGTGCTGTGCATCCTCTCCGAGACCGCAGAATGAGGGGGTTTGCGCCATCCGAGTTTGAAGCGCGCACCAAGCGCGCGCAGCAGTTGATGGATGCGGCGGGCCTGTCGGCGCTTTTGCTGACAACTGAGACGGATGTACGCTATTTCACCGGATTTCTGACCCGGTTCTGGGAAAGCCCGACCCGCCCATGGTTCCTGATCGTGCCAGCCGATGGCAAGCCGATCGCGGTGTTCCCGTCGATCGGGGCAGCCCTCATGGCGCAGACATGGATCGACGACATCCGCACCTGGAGCGCGCCTGATCTGGAAGATGACGGTGTCTCTCTGCTATGCGACGCGCTGGTCGAGGTGGCGCCCACAGAGGGACGAATTGGGACGCCGGATGGGCATGAGACTCACCTCCGTATGCCTTTGGCAGACCTTGATCGTTTGCGCGGCCTGCTTGGAACACGGACGCTGACAGGCGACAGGGGCATCCTGCGCCAGTTGCGTATGGTCAAGTCCGAGGCCGAGATTGCCAAGATCGAAACTGCTTGCGGCATTGCCGGTCGGGCCTTTGCCCGCGTCCCTGAGATCGCGGGGGAGGGGATGCCATTGGATGAAGTGTTCCGCCGCTTTCAGATGTTGTGCCTAGAGGAGGGCGCCGATTGGGTGCCTTATCTTGCCGGCGGGGCAGAGCAGGGCGGCTACGCGGATGTGATTTCACCAGCCTCTGGCGTACCGCTGGCGCTTGGTGATGTGTTGATGTTGGACACCGGATTGGTTTGGGACGGGTATCTCTGTGACTTCGACCGAAACTGGTCGGTTGGCCCGCCTCGACCTGATGTGGCAAACGCCTATGCCCGGTTGATCGAAGCCTCGGATGCCGCGTTCGAAATCGCCCGGCCGGGCACAACCGCAGCGGATTTGTTTCATGCCATGAACACCGTTCTCACGGCGGATGCAGAGGGTACGGATGCGGGTCGTCTGGGCCATGGTTTGGGAATGTCCCTCACCGAATGGCCATCCCTGATTCCGACGGACAACACCGTTCTGGAACCGGGCATGGTTTTGACACTGGAACCGGGCATCGCCGTCGGTGACAAAATTCTGGTGCATGAGGAAAACATCGTCATCACGGACGGCACCCCACGGTTTATCAGCCCAAGGATCGGGCCGGAGATGGTGCAGCTATGACCTATGTCCCTTACACTCTGGATGAAGACGATCCAAGCGCCTCGCCGCTGGGGCTGATCGTTTTGCAGGTCGATGAGACGCTCGAGCCTGAATTCGGCGCATATTTCGCGGACCGTAAATACCCGCTGCACGTCACGCGCATTCCAAGCGGGATCGAGGTGACGACCGAAAGCCTTGCCGAGATGGAGAAGGCGCTGCCGGCAGCAGCGCGTTTGCTTCCCAATGCGCGACCCTACAATGTTGTGGGCTACGGCTGCACCTCGGCCAGTTCGGTGATCGGGTCAGAGCGCGTCGCGGAACTGGTCAAGCAGACATGCAATACCCGTGAAGTCACGAATCCTCTCCGCGCGGCGACCGCTTGCGCCGCCGACCTAGGCGTTTCGAAATTTGCCCTGCTGTCGCCTTACATTGAACAGGTCAACATACCGCTGCGTACCGCGTTTCAGGCCAATGGCATAAGCATGGATGTGTTCGCAAGTTTCGGGCAGGCAGAAGAGGCCAAGGTGGCGCGGATATCGACGGAATCCGTGGTCGTGGCAGCCTCCGAACTGGGAGCAGATTCAGCGGTCGAGGCGGTGTTCCTGAGTTGTACCAACCTGCGAACTCTCGACGCGATACCGAAAATCCAAGAGCGGATCGGAAAACCTGTTTTGTCGAGTAATCAATGCCTTGCGTGGCATATGAGGCGCTTAAACGCTGTGCATTGACAAGTAAGTGTGAACTCAATTTTGGCAAAAGCACCATAACTTGTTGCCAAGTGCGTATCGCTTGGTCTTAACTGTGGATCACAGATCAATGAAATCCGAAAGCCTCGGGTAATCATTTGACGAAACAGGGGGTCTTGTGACCGGTACAACGAACGACGCCGCGTTTGTCGAATTTCAACGCGTTCAGAAGTCTTATGATGGCGAGAATCTCGTCGTTAAAGATCTCAACCTTGCAATGCCGAAGGGCGAGTTTCTGACAATGCTCGGGCCGTCAGGTTCAGGCAAGACAACTTGCCTTATGATGCTCGCCGGGTTTGAAACCGCTACCCATGGTGAAATCCTGCTGGATGGAAAACCCATCAACAATATCCCGCCGCACAAACGTGGGATTGGCATGGTGTTTCAGAATTACGCTCTGTTCCCGCACATGACGGTGGCCGAAAACCTTTCGTTTCCTTTAGAAGTTCGCAAGCTGGGCAAGTCCGAGCGTGACGAGAAGGTCAAGCGCGCTTTGGACATGGTGCAGATGGGTGCCTTTGGCGGGCGTCGTCCGGCGCAGCTTTCAGGTGGTCAGCAACAGCGGATCGCCTTGGCCCGTGCGCTGGTGTTCGAGCCGGAACTAGTGCTGATGGACGAGCCGCTGGGCGCGCTGGACAAACAGCTGCGCGAGCACATGCAGTTCGAAATAACTCGCCTCGCGCATGAGCTGGGCATCACGACCGTCTATGTGACCCACGACCAGACCGAGGCGCTGACCATGTCAGACCGGGTTGCTGTGTTTGACGATGGCCGCATTCAGCAGCTGGCTCCGCCGGATCAACTTTATGAAGAACCCGACAACAGCTTCGTCGCGCAGTTCATCGGCGAGAACAACACGCTGGAAGGTGTGGTCAAATCAATAGACGGCGACGGCTGTGTGGTGCAGCTGGATGACGGATCAGAAATTGATGCGGTGCCGATCAATGTGCACAATCCGGGCGAACGGACAAAGGTTTCGATCCGGCCGGAGCGCGTGGAATTCAACAAGGATCGTCTGCATGCCGACGCGCATACGCTGAAGGCGACGGTCAAGGAATTCATCTATATGGGCGACGTGTTCCGCTTCCGCATGTCTGTAGCGGGCAATGACGAGTTCATCGTCAAGACACGGAATGCCCCCGATGCTATTCGCCTGCAACCCGGTCAAGAGATCGATATCGGTTGGCTGGCAAAGGATTGTCGTGCGCTTGACGCATAGACCAAGCCGCGCGGCACAAGTGCGGTTACACTGAGGGACCGGCTGGCGAAAACCCGTGCGTCGGCTGACCATACAACAAACGGGAAATACTGGGAGTTTTACATGAAACCAACAAAGACACTGCTGACTGCAGCGGCTCTGGCAACAGCGGCCGGTGGCGTTTCCGCCGAAGAGATGACCATCGTCTCATGGGGCGGGGCCTATTCCAAATCGCAGCTCAAGGCCTATCACGAGCCCTATTCGGAAAAGACTGGCGTCACCATCCTGAACGATGACAGCTCGGCCGAAGCGGTTGCCAAGCTGCGCGCGATGAACGAAGCCGGGAACATCACCTGGGACGTGGTTGACGTTGTTGCGGCGGACGCGATCCGTCTGTGCGACGAAGGTCTGGCGATGGAAATCGATCCCGACACCATGCTGGCCCCGGCACCTGATGGCACGCCCGCATCCGAAGACTTCGGTGATCTGCTGGTCAGCGACTGCTTTATCCCGCAGATCGTTTACTCGACCACGTTCGGCTATCGCACCGACTTGGTCGGTGACACGCCGCCGACAGACGTCTGCGCCGTGTTTGATCTGGAAAACTATCCGGGCAAGCGCTCGCTGGAAAAGCGTCCGATCAACAACATGGAATGGGCTCTGATCTGTGACGGCGTTGCCAAGGACGAAGTTTATGACGTGCTGGCGACTGCAGAGGGTCAGGATCAGGCTCTGGCCAAGCTCGACACCATCAAGGACAGCGTTGTCTGGTGGTCGGCAGGTGCTGATACGCCCCAGCTGCTGGCTGATGGCGAGGTCATCATGGGCTCGACCTATAACGGTCGTCTGTTCAGCGTGATCGAAGAACAGAACCAGCCCGTTGCCATGCTGTGGGACGCGCAGGTGTTCGATCTGGACGGTTGGATCATCCCGGCCGGTCTGAGCGAAGAGCGTCAGGCACGCGCACTGGACTACATCATGTTCGCGACCGACACCCAGCGTCTTGCGGATCAGGCCAAGTACATCTCGTACGGTCCGGCCCGTGCCTCGTCGGCTCCGCTGGTGGGTCAGCATGCCGATCTGGGTATCGACATGGCACCGCACATGCCGACCGATCCGAACAACGCCAAGAACACGTTCCTGTATAACTACGAGTTCTGGGCTGACTACCGCGACGACATCGACGCCAAGTTCCAGGCGTGGTTGGCGCAATAAGCGTCTGATTTCATGACAAAGTCGGGGGCGGTGCGCCGCCCCCGGACCAAAGAAAACCCAAGGGGCACTGATGACTGACGCAAGCCAAAACGCCGGACCTATGCTGGCAGCGGATGGAACGCCGCTCAAGCAATCGCTGGCACGTTCGTTGAGGCGACAAAAGCTGCGGGCGCTGATGCTGGTGGCCCCTCTGCTACTGTTCGTGCTGTTCTCGTTCATCGTGCCGATTGCATCAATGCTTTTCCGGTCGGTGGAAAACAGCATTGTGCAGCAAACCCTGCCCTTGACGGTCGAAGCCTTGCAAAGCTGGGACGAAAACAGTGGCGAACTGCCTGACGAGGCCGTCTATGATGCCTTTGTCCGCGACATGGTCGTGGCTGTCGACAACAAGACACATACCCGACTGGGTTCGCGCTTGAACTACGAAGAGACAGGCATGTCCTCGATGTTCCGCCGCTCCGGTCGGAAAATGGGTAAGCTGGATCCCGAAACAGATGGGCCGTTCAAGGATCAGGTGATCGAAATCCACGAGGGCTGGGGCGAACCGCAGACTTGGGCGGTGATCAAGACTCACTCGCCCGCTGTGACGAACGGCTATTTCCTAAACGCGGTCGATATGCGCCGCACACCCGAAGGCGCGCAGGCGCAGCCTGAGGACAAGCAGATTCTGATCAAGCTGTTCGGGCGCACACTGTTCATGTCGTTGGTGATTACCGCGTCCTGTATCCTGTTGGCCTATCCGGTCAGTTACCTGCTGGCGACCCTACCGATGCGGGTGTCCAACTTGCTGATGATCCTTGTATTGTTACCCTTCTGGACCTCGCTTCTGGTGCGAACGTCGGCGTGGAAGGTCATGCTGCAACAACAGGGTGTGATCAACGAAACGCTAGTCTGGCTCGGATTGGTGGCCGATGACGCCCGACTTGTCATCATCAACAACCAGATCGGTACGATCATCGCGATGACGCATATTCTGCTGCCGTTTATGATCCTGCCGATGTACTCGGTGATGCAAACAATACCCGAGTCCTACACGCGCGCCGCGAAATCCATGGGCGCGACGAATTGGACGACCTTCTGGCGCATCTATTTCCCTCAATCCATTCCGGGCATTGGCGCGGGGTCGATCCTCGTGTTCATTCTGGCCATCGGCTACTACATCACGCCCGAGATCGTGGGCGGCACCAAGGGCGTCTTCATCTCGAACCGGATTGCGTACCACATCTCGTCCTCGCTGAACTGGGGGCTGGCGGCTGCGCTGGGCACGATCCTGTTGGCCGTCGTGTTGTTGCTCTACTGGTGTTACGACAAGATCGTCGGCATTGATAACGTGAAGTTGGGATAATCGACATGGCCGCACTTACTCCGATTTCCCGCAAACCGATGTCCATGGTTCTGCCAAGCGTTGCGCTGGCAGGGGCCTTCGCCGGTGTCTTCGTTGGCGCAGGTAACGGTTCGATCTTTCTGGGCATCATTGGCGGAGCCGCCCTGATCGCGGCGCTGGCTTGGATCTACATCACTGTTCTAAAGAATGAGAATCTGGCCCGCTGGATCACCATTTTGGGCTTTGGCATCGCCGGATTTCTGATTTCGGGTCCAATGGGCGGCGTTCTAGGCCTGTTGGGCGGCTGGTTCTTCGCATGGTTCATCTACTGGCTGTATGAGGGCCGCTATCGCCGTAAATTACTGCCATATCTGACTGCGAAGCAGGTGTTCTATCACTACCTGTTCCGAGTGATCTGCGGTGCAATCTTCGTCTTCCTGATCACGCCGATCCTTGTGGTTCTGCCACTGTCGTTCAACGCGCAGGACTTCTTTACCTTCACGCCCGAGATGTTGCGGCTGGACCCCGAGGGGTATTCGCTGAAGCATTACCGCGACTTCTTCACCAACAATGAATGGCAGCGCAGCTTCAAGAACTCTCTGATCATCGCGCCGATTGCGACGGTGATCTCTGTCTCGCTTGGCACGCTCGCGGCCATCGGCCTGAGCCAGAGCCATGTTCCCGGCCGCCGTGCCATCATGGGTATCCTGATCTCACCCATGATCGTGCCACTGATCATCTCGGCCACTGGCATGTTCTTTTTCTACAGCGATATCGGCCGCTTCATGGAAGGCACGCTGGGTATGAACAAGAACTTCGTTGGCTATGTGAAGGTCATCCTCGCGCATGCCGTTCTGGGCATCCCGTTCGTCATCATCACCGTGACCGCCACGCTGGTCGGCTTTGACCGCTCGCTGACGCGGGCGGCGGCGAATATGGGTGCGGGGCCGGTGCGGACCTTCTTCAAGATCCAGATGCCGCTGATTCTGCCGGGCGTGATCTCGGGTGGTTTGTTTGCCTTCATCACCTCGTTCGACGAGGTGGTCGTGGTGCTGTTCGTCGGCTCGGCCAGCCAAAAAACCCTGCCATGGCAGATGTTCACTGGTTTGCGCGAACAGATCAGCCCGACAATTCTGGCAGTGGCCACGATCCTTGTGGTGATCTCGATCGCGCTGCTAACCACGGTCGAACTGCTACGCCGTCGGTCCGAGCGTCTGCGGGGGCTTTCCCCCGCTTGACGCAAGCGCGCGCCTGATCTAACGATTCACCTGTTCATCCCAGCCGCGATGGCGTCGCGGGCGCACTGGGATGATCGGCTCTCGGACCCCGAGACCGCCTGTCCTGAACGCCGGGACAAGTGGCCGGGTATGCCGCCCGGCAAAGATGAGAGACCTGAACATGACAAATCGCCCCGAATTCTTTACCTGCCACAATGGCGATAAGGCCCCGATGCCGTTCAGCAAAGGCGAATATGACCGCCGTCTGGGCAAACTGCGCGACATTATGGCCGCGCGGGATATTCCCGTGGTGCTGCTGACGTCGATGCAGAACATCGCCTATTACTCGGGCTTTCTGTACTGCGCCTTTGGCCGGCCCTATGGCTGCGTAGTCACGCAGGACGCCTGCACTACGGTTTCGGCCAATATCGACGCGGGCCAGCCGTGGCGCCGCTCGGTCGAGGACAACGTGATCTACACCGATTGGAAGCGTGACAATTACTGGCGCGCGGTGGCCAGCCTGATCGGCGGCGCGAAACGGATCGGAGTTGAGAGCGATCACATGACACTCGCCGCGCGCGATACGGCTTTGGCGATGCTGGGCCAGCCTGAATTGGTGGACATCGCATCCGACACCATGGCGGCCCGTATGGTGAAATCCGCCGAAGAGATCGAGTTGATCAAAGGTGGCGCCCGAACCGCTGACGTGGGCGGAGCCGCCATCCACGCCGCCATCCGCGAAGGCGCAACCGAAATCGAGATCGCCATGGCCGGTCGCGACGCGATGGAGGCGGAGATCGCCCGCGCTTATCCCGACGCAGAATACCGCGACACTTGGGTCTGGTTCCAGTCCGGCCTCAACACCGATGGCGCGCATAACCCCGTCACCAAACGGGCACTGCAAAAGGGCGATATCCTGTCGCTGAACACTTTCCCGATGATTTCGGGGTACTACACCGCATTGGAGCGCACTCTGTTTCTGGGCGAACCCGACGCCGAAAGCCTACGCATCTGGAAGGCCAACGTCGCCGCGCATGAGCTTGGCCTGGGCCTGATCAAACCCGGCGCGACCTGTTCCGGCATCACCGCTGAGATCAACCGCTTCTTTGAAGATGAGGGCCTGCTGCATTACCGCTCTTTCGGTTATGGCCATTCCTTCGGCGTGCTCAGCCACTACTACGGGCGCGAGGCGGGTTTGGAACTGCGCGAGGATATCGACACGGTTCTGGAACCCGGCATGGTCGTCTCGATCGAGCCGATGCTTTGGATCCCCGAAGGCCAGCCCGGCGCCGGAGGCTACCGTGAGCATGATATTCTAGTGGTCGAAGAAGACGCGGCCGAGAACATCACCGGCTTCCCCTACGGTCCCGGCCACAACATCATCGACGCGTGATACCAAGGGGGTGGGGCGTGTGCCTCACCCTTTGCCGCAAACACACAGAGTGCAGTCTAGGCCTGATAAAACGGATCCAGCTTGGCCTTGGCTTTTTCGTTCACGATCGGGATATAGTTCAGGCGATCCCCGGCTGATTGTGGAATAGCTTGCTTTAGAGCCTCAAGGTCCCGCACTGCCAAAATGACCGCATCGCCGGTTTCTCCGCCAAAACCTGCGATCTCTTCTTCGGTGAAACCGATCAGTTGAACGACGTCTTTGGCCAGAAACATTTTGACCTCAACAGATTGCGATAGCTTGAGAATTTCGTCCTTCAGCCGTTGGGCTGTCTGCGCAGGCATGGTAACGACGGCCATATTCGGTCCTGATTGATTGGGGTACGCTGTATTTGATCACACTACAGGAAAATAATTCTAGGCTTGTCAATTTAAGGATGCGTTAATACGCATGGCATAGAGTACCCTTGTTTTACACAGTTTAAGTGGTTTGAGAGACGCAGTAATGCCATTCCTGTTTGATTGGTCAACTCTGGGCAGTGCGAACAGTTCGACCGTGCTGACAGACGGTTCGAACTCGTCGACGCTAACCGTGGCCTCTGATCCAGGGGTATTCTTCAATGGGTTTCTTGGTGGAAACCTGTTTGTTTCGGGCATCCCGGGCCCTGCGACATCAGAGGTGACGTTTTCAACCGCTGTTAAAAACGTGACGTTCGAAATTCTGGATTTGGACAGCAACGAATTCTCTTTCGACGATAGAGTGACGGTTCTGGCGTTTGATGTGAACGACAATCCGGTCCCGGTTGTTTTCTCCAACCTCAGCCCATTTCACGTCCAGACCGGCAACACGGTCGAAGCCAACGGGAATGTGTCTCCGGGTGTCGAAGGACCGGGCGCGCCAGATTCGCTGACCGTTTCCATTGCAGGCCCGGTGTCCCGGATTGAGGTCATCTTTGAAGGGGGTCTGTCTTCGGGTGCCAATACCGGTGCAATCGGCTTTGGCGATATCTCAGGCGATATTCTGTGTTTGTGCGCGGGAACCATGATTGAAACGCCGAACGGCCCAACCGCTGTTGAAGATTTGTCCGTGGGGGATGTCGTTCTGACCAAGGGAAATGGCCCGCAGCGGTTGCGGTGGGTTGGTTCCAAGACGGTGGACTTCACGGCCCAAGGTGTAGCTGCGGAAAAACTACGACCTGTCCGTATCTCTGCCGGCGCGCTTGGGCAGGGGCTTCCGGCAAAAGACCTGCTGGTGTCCAGACAACACCGCATGTTGGTGTCTTCCAAAGTGTCCGAGCGTATGTTCGGCAGTCCCGATGTCCTTGTGTCGGCAATAAAGCTGGCCGCGCTACCTGGGATCTATGTGGATGAAGAGATCACCGAGGTTGTCTATTTCCACCTTCTCTTCGATCAGCACGAGGTCATTTTTGCCGATGGTGCCCCCTCGGAAAGTTTGTTCACAGGCCCTGAAGCAATTAAGACAATATCGGAAGAGGCCCGAGAAGAAATATTCACCCTCTTCCCGGAAGTGAAACGTCAGGGCTACGCCCAGGAAACGGCATATCCCGTGCCAGCCGGTCGTTTGCAGAAGAAGTTCGTCGAGCGGCATCTGAAGAACGGAAAGCTGGTTCTCGAGGACGCGCCCTCGCCATCGAACCGCCTGCATTAAGCGTTCACAACTCGGTCATTTCGCTATTCGTTTCGAAAGTCCGATGTGGTGTATTCTTTGGCCTCCGCGATTGGCCAAAGCCAAGACGCATTTAGCTTGCAATTGCCTCGGAAAATGCTGTCAGGCGATCGCTCAGATCGCTCTGCCCATCGGCACCGATGATCATGTAGCCATAGCCGTCTTCCGCCCAAGTGGCCGTTGCCAGCCCGCTGAGAACGGCAAGGTTCACATCCTTGTCCGGTGCCCCAGGCCCTTGACGGATCACGCAAAAGGCGAAAGGCCGCCCCTGATCATCTGCAAAGACGACCTGAACCAGTGGCTTGCCCTTGAAAGACAGAACCTGAGCCCGCTTCAGCTTGGCCCCCGGCAAGGCGCTCAGGGCTTCGCGATTCAGTGATCGACCCAGCGTGGCCTCGGCCTGAGCAAACTGGGCCTCAAGCGCCTCGGGTGCGGTGTCCAGAGTGGCTATTGTTTCAGGCACATAGAGCGATTGGTAGATTGCCGCCTGTTGCGCCCAACCTAGCGGCGCGGGTCGTGTCGCCCACAACGTCGCCGAGACCGCCACAATCGCGACCGAGGCCGCAACGGCCAGCAATCGAAAAGGTTGAGACGCGGGTTGAGACGTCGCGCGGTCCGGCAAGGTGATCTGAGGCGCATCCTGCGGAACATCCTTGAAGACCGAATGCACAACGGGTGCAAACGGATCAAGCGCCATCAGGCGCTGTTCCAGTTCTGGATCGGCTTCGACCGCGCTCTCGATCTCTTGCGCCTCGGTCTCGCCCAGATTTCCATTCAGATACGCCAGCAGCGTTTCATCGGAAAACGTCATTTGCCACCCCGTCGAACGGCGTCCGCAGCCTCGTGCTGCATCACGGTTTTCAGTTTCTGCCGAGCCGTAGATAGTCGGCTCATGATTGTTCCAATCGGCACCTCAAGCAAGGTTGCTGCCTCGCGATAGCTATACCCTTCCACGAAGACAAGCATCACGGTCTCGCGCTGTGCCTCTGGCAGGTGCATCACTTGAGTAAACACTTCAGCCGCGAAAATATTCGTTTCTGAATCCGGTCCTGTTGCAATTAATTCGGTTTCTGGGGTCACAGACAAGGCCTGCGCCTTGCGAACCGAGCGCGCGCGCACCTCATTCAGCCAGATCGAGCGGCAGATCGTCATCAGCCAGCTGTCCAACCTGTCATGGGATATCACCTGATGGTGACGCTCAAGCGCGCGCAGGCATGTGGATTGCAAAAGGTCGTCGGCCACATCCCGGGCCCCCGACAGGGCAAGCCCGAACCGCCACACGCGTTTCGAATGCGTCTGGATCGCGCCGCGCACGGCCTGTTCCGAGCTGATTTCACCACTCATCGAATAAATCGCGACCTGTGTGTGTTTGTCTTTCACGGACCGGGCCCGCGGGGTCAGGATTTACATAGCCTGAGGAGAAAAGAAATGAAACTTCTGTTGAAAGCAGTCACGATTGCGTCTGCAATTGTTGCAACCCCGGCTCTTTCGGAAAGTTGGACTTTGTCCTCGGATGCCTCGCACCTGGCTTATGGCACGATCAAGAAAGACAAGGTGGGCGAGGTCAATTCCTTCACCGGGCTCAGCGGTCATGTCAGCCCCGATGGCAAGGCCGAGATCGAGATTGATCTGTCCTCGGTAGAAACCAATATCGACATTCGCAACGAACGGATGATCGAATACGTGTTCCGCAAGGCGGGCACCGCTGCTTTGACCGCTGAATTCGACATGGATGAGGTCTCGGGACTTGCCGTGGGCGCATCGTCGATCATCGATGTCGAGGTCGCGTTGTCTCTGATCGGGACCGAGATCGAGTTCGACGCTGAGATGTTCGTGGTCCGACTGACCGAGACGTCGGTTATGGTTTCCACCAATGATATGGTCTTTCTCAGCACCGAGGATGCAGGCGCGGATGCAGGCGTCGACAAGCTGATGGAACTGGCCGATCTGCCCGGCATCACACGGACCGTACCGATCACCGCACGTCTTGTGTTTACCATGGACGAAAACAAGGCCGAAGCCGCGCCCGTCGCAATCGCCTCAGTGGAGGGGGACCTCAAAGCGGGCAAGAAGGTCTTTCGCAAGTGCAAGGCCTGCCATCAGCTGAAAGAAGGCCGTAATGGCTTAGGGCCCTCGCTTTTCAATGTGGTGGGTGCCACTGCGGGGCAGGTGGGCGGGTTCAAATATTCCGGCCCGCTTGCCAATGCCGATCTTGTCTGGACGCCGGAAAATCTGGCGGCATTTCTGACCGACCCCAAAGGGTTTCTGCCCGGCAATAAAATGCAGTTCCCCGGCCTGAAGAAAGAGGCCGATATCACCAATGTCATCGTCTACATGCAGGATGAGGCCCAGGGCTGACGGAAATCATAGGCGGTGTGGCAGACCCTGCCACATCCGCTCGATGTACGTTAGGTGCAACGCCTATTGAACGAACTGTTCTGCAACGACTTCTCCGAACTTGTCGAAGAACTTGCCGGATAGCTTTTTGGCCGTCCCTGCGATCAGGCGGCTGCCCAATTGCGCGATCTTACCGCCGATCGTGACCTTGGCGGTGTACGACAGAACCGTCTCATCCCCGTCGGCGGTCAGGGATACATCTGCGCCGCCTTTGGCAAAACCAGCCGCGCCGCCTTTGCCTTCGCCGGACAGCGAAAACGCATCTGGCGCCTGGGAGTTGTCCAGCGTCACCTCGCCGTTAAAGCGGGCTTTTACTGGTCCGATTTTCAAGACGACTTTGGCCTCGAGATGTTCAGGCGAATGCTGGATCAACTCTTCGCAGCCCGGAATGCATTCGCGCAGCACATCGGGGTCGTTGAGCGCACGGTAAACGGCATCCTTGGGGGCAGCGATGCGGATTTCGTCAGTGAGTTCCATCTGGGGGGTCCTTTTTCAACAACATTTCGGAAAGACACGAAGGGCTTTTTCGGTCGCCTCCTCCGCGGTCAACTCGGGCTGCGCCGCCTTCAAAGCGTGCAGCCAGCTAAGCCATTTTCTCATCATGGGATGTCTCCTGGGATTTGTCAGAATTGCGCCACATGATGATTTCAGCCAAAATCGAAAGCGCGATTTCATGCGGGTCGATGGCGTGGATATCCAACCCGGCGGGCGATTTCAGTCGCTTGGTCTGCTCTGTGCTCAGCCCTTGTGTTTCCAGTTTGGCACACAGCACTTCGGCCTTGCGGCGGCTTGCAACCATCGACACGCGGCGCGCGGGTGACTGCAGTGCAGCTTTCAATGCCGCTCCGTCGCCTTTGCCTTGCGACGCCACCACAACAAAATCACGCGCTTCAACGCCCAATGCGTTCAGGTCGTTGGGATCAAAGGGGGTGTATTTCACCGTGTTTTCAGCACCCTCAGGCAAACACACGCGCAACCCAGCCAGTGCCGCATGGGACGCCAACGCCTGCGCGATCGGAGAGTCTCCGAATATGATCAAGCGCGGAGCGTGTTGATAGGGTTCGATCAGCATGTCCACTGTCCCTCCGGATGGGCACCCGCTTTTGTAGGTCTGAACACCGTCCGGGTCGGCCATAGACACAACCTTGTCCGAGGGTTTGACGCGGATCATTTTCGGCTCACCCGACATCAACGCCTCTTGTGCCGCGGCGCGTACGGCCCGTTGTACGCAGGCACCCCCCAGATGGCCCAGAACCGTACCGTCGCGGGTGATGGCGGCCTTGCCTCCGGCCTTTGCCGAGGTCGCATCGGCAGTGCGCAGAACTGTCGCCACGCAAAAGGCATCGCCGGTGCGGCGCATCTCTTCAATCGTGTCGAAAATGTCGAAACCTGCCATCGGTATATCCTTTCACAGTTTTCTGAATTCAGGTTCGAGCGCCGCTAACGCCGCAAGCGTATTGGCGGGCAGATGGGCGTCCAGATGGGGTTCTGCGGCCTGCATGGCAGCGGCAACAGGTTGGTAATTCTGCCAACCTTTCAGCGGGTTCAGCCAAACGACCCGGCGCGCTTTGCGTTGAATCCGTTCCAGAACCTGCCCCAAGGCCTGCGGAGCCGTGCTGCAATACCCATCCGACAAGATCAGCACGATCGTCCGTCCATTCAGCGCCCGCGCGCCGTAGCCGTCCAGAAAGCTTTCGAGACTGCCAGTGATGTCGGTCCCGCCGCCAAACCCCTCGGCCATCAGTGAAAGCCGCCCGGCGGCACGGATTGAGTCGTGATCGCGCAGCGCGTCCGTCACGCGCATCAGACGGGTGTGGAACAGATAGGCGTCGGCTTCAGTTCCGCTGCCGATCAGGCCCTTGAGAAACGCCAGGAAGACTCGGGAATAAACGGTCATCGACCCACTGACATCGCATAGCGCAACGATCCGCATCGGTCGCGGCGGTCGCGCACGGCGATAGAGGTCCATCGGCTCTCCACCCCGCGCCAGACTGGCCCGTTGTATCCGTCGCATGTCCAACGTCCGACCACGCTGCGCCTGTTTATGTCGACGCGAGCGGCGGTCGCGGATCGCCCGGGCCAGCTGGGTTGCGGCCCGTTCGGCCTGTCTCAGCGACTCGTCATCCATCAATTCACGCAGATCCCGGCGCGACAGGTTGGCCGTTCGGGTCGCAATCAGCTTCCCATCCATCCCTTCGGCCTCCCCGTCGCCCGGATCAGGAGTGGCGGCTGCCTGATCTCTATCCGTTTGCGGATCCTGTTCGTCTTGTGTTTGCTGCTGCCAGATCTTCGGTTTCGCCGACTGCACCCGTACATGAGCGGTCTGCGCTGTCCCACTGCGCTGCTTGCCGACATTGAACCAGTAGGCGTCGAACAGCTCATCAAAGCGTCGCCAATCCTCGGCGCTGCCTGTCAGCAACACGCACAAGGCCTGCCTGGCCTGTGTCGCATCGGTTGCTTCGACCGCCGCCAAGGCGGCCAGCGCGTCACAGGTTTCGGCGGGACCCACGCGCAATCCGTTCATCCTAAGATGGGCCATGAAGCCGCTCATGCGGTCCGACAAGCTTGCCGCGCGGGAAGGGAACCGGGTGACCTGCATCACGCAACCTTCCCGATCAAGCGATCCAGAACCTCAGGCGGGGCAGCATCATAGTCGGCGGCCGTTTTCAGCAGACACACCAGTGTCGCCTGCACTTCGCCCCGAGACTGGGCCATGTCGTTCACACCTAGCCCAGACAGGGCGGCGGCCCAGTCCAGCATTTCGGCAATGCCCGGCGTTTTCTCGAGGTCTTCCTTGCGCATGGCCTGAACAACCCCGACGATCTGACGTGCCAACAACCCTTCAACAGAGGGCATACGCGCCTTCAGAATGGCCATCTCTGTCTCGCGCGAAGGATAGCCGAGATAGCTATACAAACACCGCCGCCGCAATGCGTCGGAAAGGTCCCGCGTGCCATTGGCCGTCAGGATCACAATCGGGCGGGAGCGCGCCTTGATCGTCCCAAGCTCCGGGATCGTGATCTGAAAATCTGACAATATTTCAAGAAGGTAGGCCTCGAACTCCTCATCCGCACGGTCTATTTCATCAATGAGAAGGACCGGAGAGTCCTCTTCACTGATCGCCTCCAAAAGGGGCCGTTTCAGAAGGTAATCATCCGAGAACAACTGCGCTTCGCTTGTGCCACCTTGGGCTTCGCTCGCGCGGATGGCCAGCAATTGGCGCTGATAGTTCCATTCGTAAATGGCGTGGCTGGCATCCAGCCCCTCATAACACTGCAAGCGGATCAAGCGCGCGTCGTGTTGGGCAGCCAGAGCCTTCGCGACTTCGGTCTTTCCAACGCCTGCCGGACCTTCCAGCAGCAAGGGCCGCCCCAAAGCCTGCGCCAGATGCAGCGCCATCGCCAATCGATCATCAGCGACATAGCCCTGCGCGGCCAACCCGTTCTGCACATCACTCAAAGTCAAAACCAGGATCCATTCTTCATCTGGCTAAAAATATCCCGGGGGAGGTTCGGAGGGGGGCTGGCCCTCCTCCGTTCGGTCGGATCGGTCAAGCCTATCCGAACCCGATTACCCGTGCATCCCCAACCCATTGGCGATCTTCCAGATGCGCCAGTGGTCATGCGGCATATGGCTTTGCACCAACCCGAAGGGTCGGAACGCATCATGCACCGCGTTTGAGAAACAGGGCACGCCACCCACATTCGGGCTTTCCCCAACCCCCTTCGCGCCAATCGGATGGTGCGGGGAAGGGGTCACCGTGTAGTCGGTGATATAGTTCGGCGTCTCCCACGCGGTCGGCAGGAAGAAGTCCATCAGCGTGCCGGTCTTCACATTGCCCATCTCATCATAGGCAATTTCCTGCCCCATTGCGATGGCCAAGGCCTCGGTCACGCCTCCATGAACCTGCCCGTCGATGATCATCGGGTTGATCCGGGTGCCGCAATCGTCCAGCGCATAGAACTTCCGAACGTCCCACTCGCCGGTATCCACGTCGATCTCCATCACGCAGATATAGGCCCCGAATGGGTATGTCATGTTCGGTGGGTCATAGTAGCTGACCGCCTCCAGACCGGGTTCCAGTCCCGGGATCGCTTGGTTATAGGCGGCGAAGGCGATTTCCTTCATTGTCTTGAACCGCTCGGGCGCACCTTTGACCGAGAACCGATCCACATCCCATTCGACATCGTCGTCGTGGACCTCAAGCAGGTAAGCCGCGATCATCTGCGCCTTGGCGCGGATTTTGCGCGCGGCCATAGCTGTCGCCGCACCAGCCACAGGCGTGGATCGAGACCCATATGTCCCAAGACCGTAAGGTGCGGTGTCGGTGTCGCCTTCCTCCAGAGTGATGTCATCGGCGGGTAAGCCGATCTCACTGGCGATGATCTGGGCAAAGGTCGTGGCGTGGCCCTGACCCTGAGAGATCGTCCCTAGCCGCGCAATGGCCGAACCAGTTGGGTGGATCCGGATTTCGCAACTGTCGAACATACCAAGCCCAAGAATATCGCAGTTCTTCACTGGCCCGGCACCCACGATTTCGGTGAAATGCGTCAGACCAATACCAAGCAGCTTGCGGGTTTTGCCAGCCTTGAAGTCCTCAACCCGTTGCGCCTGTTCTGCCCGCAGACCTTCATAGTCCACGGCCTTCAGCGCCTTGTCCCAAGCTGTGTGATAGTCGCCCGAGTCATACTCCCAGCCCAGTGCCGACTGATACGGGAACTGATCGGCCTTGATGAAGTTTATCCGGCGCAGCTCGGCCGCGTCCATGTTCAGCTTGATGGCCAGAACTTCGATCATGCGTTCGATGAAATAAGCGGCCTCAGTCACGCGGAAGGAACAGCGATATGCCACTCCGCCCGGAGCCTTGTTGGTATAGACACCATCCACGGCCAGATAAGCGGTGGGGATGTCATAGGAACCGGTGCAGATGTTCATGAACCCAGCAGGGAACTTGGTCGGGTCCGCACAAGCGTCAAAGCCGCCATGGTCGGCAGTGGTGTGACACCACAGGCCGGTGATCTTGCCGTCCTTGGTGGCCGCGATCTTGCCCTGCATCCAGTAGTCGCGGGCAAAGGCGGTGGACATCAGGTTCTCCATCCGATCCTCGACCCATTTCACCGGCTTGCCGGTGACAATCGAGGCCACGACCGAGCAGACATAGCCCGCATAAGCTCCAACCTTATTGCCGAAACCGCCACCGATATCGGGGCTGATGACGCGGATATTGTGCTCGGCGATGCCGGAGATCAGCGAGACAACCGTCCGGATCGCATGTGGCGCTTGAAACGTACCATACAGTGTCAGCTTGCCGGTCACCTTGTCCATGCTAGCCACCGAGCCGCAGGTCTCCAGCGGGCAAGGATGGGTGCGGTGGTAGTAGACCATCTCTTCGGCGACCACATCGGCCTCGGCCAGAATGGCCTCGGTCGCGTCTTTGTCGCCCTGTTCCCAGGTGAAGATGTGGTTGTGATGCTTGCGAGGGCCATGCGCACCTTCGGTCTGACCTTCAAGGTCTTCGCGCAGGACCACATCGGATTTCAGAGCCTCAAACGGATCGGTCAGAACAGGTAGTTCTTCGTAGTCAACCTCAACCAACTCCACCGCATCGGCTGCGATATAGCGGTCTTCGGCGACGACAAAAGCGACTTCCTGGCCTTGGAACAGCACCTTGCCGTCTGCCAGAACCATCTGCTTGTCACCGGCCAGCGTTGGCATCCAATGCAGGCCCAGCGGGGCCAGATCCTCGGCTGTCAGAACAGCGATCACGCCGGGCATCGCCAAGGCAGCCTCTTTTTTCACGCTGACAACGCGGGCATGTGCGTAGGGGGAGCGCACAAAGTCGCCGAACAGCATCCCGTCCAGCTTGATGTCGTCGACATAATTTCCCTTGCCTTGGGTAAAGCGCACATCCTCGACGCGTTTGCGAGAGCTGCCCATCCCTTTGAGATTGGCGGCGCGTTCTTCGGGGGTCAGAGTTTGATCGTTCATTCCGCAGCCTCCTTCTGAGCGTTCAGCATGTCAGCCGAAGCCGAGATCGCCTTGACGATGTTCTGGTATCCGGTGCAGCGGCAAAGGTTTCCAGCCATGCCGAAACGGATATCTTCCTCAGACGGGTTCGGGTTTTCCTGCAGCAAGCGGTGTGCGCGAGTAATCATCCCAGGCGTGCAGAAGCCACATTGCAGCCCGTGATGCTCGCGGAACATTTCCTGCAATACGCCAAGGCTGCCATCGTCATTGGTGAGGCCTTCGACGGTGGTGATATCGGCTCCGTTCACTTGCGCTACAAAGGTCGTGCAGGATTTGACGGATTTGCCATCAATATCGACCGTGCAAGCTCCGCAATGGCTGGTCTCGCAGCCGATATGAGGGCCGGTGATTTTAAGATCTTCCCGCAGGAAGTGGATCAGCAACGTGCGCGGCTCGGCCAGACCTTCGACCTCTTTGCCGTTCACGGTGAGTTTGACGTGCATTTTCGACATTTTATCCTCCCCTCAACCCGCGCGGCTTTGCGCGCGGTCGATGGCGCGGCGCAGCATCACGGCGGCCACATGTTTCTTGAATTCGACAGGTCCACGGTTGTCGGCCACGGGTTCAATGGCATCCAGCATGGCGGCAACACAGCCGTCCACATCGCCATTGGCCAATGCAGCGCTGGCGCTTTCGGACCAGATCGGAGTGTCCGCCAGGTTGGTCATCGCAACCGAGGCCGTGCCGTTACCGACCATCACAGCGGCGGCGGCCGTCGCATAATCCCCGATCTTGCGCTTTTGCTTCTCATACGCCTGACCGACACCGGCCCCCGGCACAGGGATCGAAATCCGGGTTAGAATTTCCTCATCCTCGCGCGCGGTGAAATAGGCGGCCTCGTAAAACTCACGTGCGGCGACACTGCGTGCCCCATCGGGGCCGGACAATTCAAATGACGCGTTCAGGCACTGCATCAAACCCGGCATGTCATTGCCAGGATCACCATTGGCGACATTGCCACCGACGGTGCCCATGTAACGGACCTGAGGGTCGGCGATCTGCAAGGCCGCCTCGCGGATCAGCGGAATGGCAGTGGCGAGACCGTCATGGGTGATCAACTCATGCTGCGTCACCATGGCTCCTAGGGTCACGGTATCGGACCCGACCTCGATGCCTTTTAGTTCATCGATGGCCTGAAGATCGATCAGGTGGCCCATCTCGGCCATGCGCAGCTTCATCATCGGGATCAGGCTGTGCCCGCCCGCGATCACGCGCGCTTCGTCTCCGTGTTCTTGCAAAATGCCGATGGCCGAGGCGATGTCGCCTGGCCGGTGATACTCAAAACCGGCTGGTATCATGTTTTTCCTCCCTGGGTCCAAGCGGTATACCTTGGGGTACCTTCAATCAGGAAAGAGGGGCGCGCTCAGCGTTTCCAGCCGCAGGGAACGGGGCGCGCAGCTTGTTTCACGAAATGCGAATGAGCTGCACGAGTTGCGATCAAAGGCCCAAAGCGTCGCGGATGTCTGAGAGGCGAGATCGGCTGACAGGTACCTTGCTGAGCGCCTCGACAGAGTCGAAATAGCATGTCCCGTTGTCCTTGTGCCTCTCAAAGCTTGAGACATGTTTGGGGTTCACCAAATAACTTCGATGGGCGCGCAGGAAGCCATCGGGTTGCAGGCGTGTCTCGGCCTCGGTGATGGACCAGGGGCAGAACAGTTTCTCGGAATCGATATAGAGAATGGTGTAATGCCCCTCGGCCCGGATGGCGGCAATTTGGGCGGGTTCGGCAAAGAAGGTCTGACCTTCGCGTTCAAAAGGCACCCCGGCGCGTAGGGTTGGGGTCGGTTCAGGTTGAGGTTCGGGTGTGGAGACTACGGCGGGTTCAGGCTTGGGTTCAATGAAAGTGATCCCGGTCAGAAGGAAGGCCCCACAGATCAGGAAGACTGCAACCGTGACGCCCATCGCCAGAATCTGGTTGTCCAGCGCAGGCCCCGCAGCCCCGGCAGTCTCGGTTGCGACGAAATCCGTGAGACCGGTCGCGACGAAGTGCATGGAAAACACCGCGATGCCGAAACAGGCCGTGCCCAGTAGGATGTTCCGATGGGTTCGGCTGTCATAGGCCACCCAGATCGCCAGAACCGACAGAACAACCGAGGCCGCGGTCGACAAAACGATGTCGAACAGGCTGTAGACGGGTCGGCACAGCTGCATCCCGGCCATGCCGACATAGTGCATGACAACGATGCCAAGCCCCACGATCACGCCCGCGCCAACGATGGTCGGCGGGGTTCTGGGACGGAAATGCAAAAGCAGCAGCGCCAGTCCCACCATAAGGATGGCAACAAGCGCCGAGATCAGCGTCACCAGCGCGTCGTAATAAAACAGGATCGGCAGTTGCAGGCCCAGCATGGCAACGAAATGCATGGACCAGATACCGCCACCCAGTATCACGGCTGCGAGGGCGACGATGAACTTGCGCCGTTGATTGTCCAGTTTCGACGCGCCATGCGTCAGGTACAGACCGGTAAAGCCGGCCATCAGCGCCACGGCCAACGAGGCCGCCACGAGCCACGCATTGTGCGAATAGTCCAACATTGAGATGCCGCGCCCTCCCCAGCGCGATCATGACGTTATCAAACTGAAATTCTCCGCACAATCTTTGTTGGACTTAGCGGAAGACACCTGTTTCGACTGAGGCGCATAAACGGGTCTCGCCGGTTTTTTGGCTACAGGTCAGCCCCGCTTTTTCGGCGCAAGGTAGGTCCATGTCGGCCCTGCTGTCTCGCCCGATCCGTCCGGCAATGGAATGCGCATCAGCTTTTGCGCCAGCGACTTGATCGAATACATCGCGGGAACAAGGTCGCGCAAAGCGGATTTATCCTCGTTGAAGGCGATGTGCAGACCGTCCAGCAAACCGGACCACGCGGCGTTGAACTCGGCCGAGATCGCGGCGATTTCGGGTGCGGATTCATAGTTTTCCTCGCTGGGGTCGTCTTTCATCGGAGAGACTGCGCTCCAATCGACGATCAGGTCACCGCCAGTCGGAGGGTCGGTCACCAGATCTTCGGGGCGATAATAGCGGCTGTGAAGGATTTCGTTGAACTTGAAGAAATGTGCAACGTCCTCATGGCCAGCTGGCCCCGGAATGGTGTCTCCGTCACCCGCTTTGCCACCCAGATCTGCGCCTTCGCCCTCTTCCATAATCTTTTGGATGGCATCAAAAGCCGCTTTGCGACGTTGCGCGGGTGTGCCGGTGATCTCGACAACTTCACCGCCTGCGCCGAAATAGTCGTCATTGGTGATTTGACGCGCGGGGTCGCCGATGAAGATCTCTTTGTCTCCAAACTCCTTACACGCTTCTTCCAGCAGCTTCCTGACATAGGCGTAGAATCCGCCGATGGTGGAGTAGTGCCCCCTTAATGCCTTGCGGAGGTCTTTCGGCGCGGTTTCGATCTTGCGAAAGCTTTTGACCTGTTTGGGCGAGAACTTACGCAGACGCACCTCTGGCCCGGCCCCGTTCAGTAACTCTGTCGGGTATTTCGGCAGCAAGTTTGGATTGTTCAGCTGAGGCGTACCCCCGATCGCGTTCATCACATTCGCCGCAAGAACCATATGCAGCATCTCTTCGACCATGACCTGGCGGATCACCTCGATCGGCTCGGCATTCACGGTGGTCGGCTCGGACCGGTCGTATTGCCCTTGCTCCAGGATCGAATAGCAGGCTGTCGCGTAGGGCGGGATTGTCGAAAGCTCCAGCATCAAGGCGTCTTGCAGATGTTTGCAGAGATTTTTGCGCGCGGCGTCCAGTTTCTTTTTCGAACTCATTTCGCACCCCCTTTCCGAACGGCCTTCTGGATGGCTCTGGCGGCCCTGAAGGCCATGGCAGACATCGTCAGCGTCGGGTTGGACGTGGCAATCGTCGGCATCGAGCCTGCGCCCACCAGCCACAGATTGTCGTGGTCCCATGCGCGCATCTCGTCATTGGTGACCGAGTTGTGCCGATCTGTCCCAATCCTGTGCGTACCGACCAGATGGCCTGCACCGAAGAAGGTGTAACCCTTTCCATCATAAGTTAAATACCCCGCATCCGATGGGCTGTAGGAGGTATGGTTCTTGATACCAAGCCGCTGGAATATCTGCGCACAGGTGTCATTCGCGGCGGCCAGCCCGGCGCGGGAATAGTCGTCCAGATCATAGCTGATCACCGGGCGGTATTCGCCCATGGGTGTGCGGTAGGCTGGGTCGATGGTCACTCGGTTTGTTGCTCTGGGCAGTTGCTCGACCATGGTGCCAATTCGGACCTGCCGCTGGACATCGTGATAGAGCTTGTCGCGCAGGGCGGTGCCATAGAGGTTGTCCTGCTCGACCAGCCGCGCCACGTCTGAATTCGGAGAGCCAGCGGCAAAGTTCCAGCCCCAATTACCGATCTCCAACCGGAAGGCCGCGTTCTTGTTCCTAAAGTTTCCGTCCCGGAAATTGGCGTAGCTCGAGGTCGATCCGGGCCCGCGAAACGGGCCAACCGGCTCTGGCGCGGCACCCCATGTCATCATGTAAGGGTGGTCCATCAGGTTGCGGCCCAGCTCGTCACTGCTGGTGCAAATCCCCGAGGCCAGCGCCAGAGTGACGTTTTCCACCGCACCGCCAGCCAGCACATATTGCTTCCCTCTGGCCCGGCGCAGTTCGTACTGAGGCACACCGGGGAACGGGTATTTCTTGTAAACAATACCAGATACACGCCCGCTTTCGGCCAGTTCGACCTTTGAGGCGATGGCCTGCGTGATCGTCTCCATCTGATGCTTGGCTTCGTGCTTGGCATCCTCGAGCGTTTTCATCGCGTTGTATTTGGCCTGGATCGGGCAGATCGGAATGCAGCTTGAGTTCCCCTCGCATCGCTGACCCATATAGGCGAATGGTCCGGTCGCGCCGCGCGGGCGGAATTGCTGCCTGCGCTTGTCGCCAACCTGAATGCCCTTGGCCGTTCTTGGCTTGCGCGGGGTTGAGTTCCGACCCTGCGGCGTGCGCGAGACTTTCAGTTGAACCGTGCTGGTCGCATCCTCACCGATTTCGATAGGCATCCCGTCTGCCTTGGCAAAGAAGCCATCCACGTAAGACGACGGAATCGAATGCATCGGGTAGTCGTATTCCTTGTCGAAATACCCGACATTGTCGTGCCGTCCTGACGTGCGAATACCCAGTGCCTTGGGCGTCTGTTCGTCGGCATCGGCCGAGACACCGATCTCCCACTCGGCGCGCTCATAGTCCGCGCGCAGGTCCTGATAGCCAAAGGGCCAGTCAACGCCTTTGCCGAATCGGCTTTGCATCTCGAAATCCGCAGGCATCATACGCAGGCTTGTGCCCAGCCAATGCAGTGAGGTTCCACCAAAGGCCATCAGATAGTTACTGCCAAAGGGCAGGGGGCCGCGTTGCACGAAGTACCCGTTCGTATCGGGCTCGGTGCCCCGTACCGCGGTGATGTCTAACACCGAAGGCGACGGCAGGGTTGGCAGGTTCGGATAGGGAGAGTTCGGCGTCTTGGCCAGCGACAGATAGTACTGATCCAAGTAAGAGCGATAGGTTTCCCACGTCTTGCCGTGGTCTTCCCCGGCTTCGAGGATCAGAACCGAATGACCGGCCGAGACCAGCTCTTTCGCCAGAATGCCCCCGGCAAACCCGGCTCCTACGATGACCACATCATAGGTCCGGTCGTCATCTGCAATCGCGCTCATTTGCCTGCCCCCCGCTGTTTTGGAGGTTCAAGGCCCCATGCGCCAAAGCCCTGTTGCTTGGCCCCTTGGGGATGCGCTCCGATGGCGTCCCAGACCAGCCCTTCCTTGTAGGACCGGGTCGAGATGATCTTGACCACATCAAACCGCGACGCGCCGTAGCTTTCGCGCCATTCCTGTGAAAGCGGCACCCATTGGCCGGTATACCAAAGCTGAATCAGCGTGCGCGACAGTGGGCCGAGGCATTTGTCCGACAGATAGGTCTGACGCACGATCCGGTCGTCGTCCTGCTTGCCCAGCTCGTGGGAATGGGACAGGAACTCCTTGAGGATTTCGGCGGGCAACACTTGCCGGAACTGATGCCAATATTCGCCTGCGCATCCGGTGCCCTGCAGTTCGGCGCTGCTATAGCCAGTCAGGGCGGCGCTCACGGTCAGAAAGGCTTGAAACTCGGGGGTGTCATCATGCGTCTTCATGGCGATCCCCATCAATTGCGTCCACATAGAAGCCACGCGGCTCAAAGCAGGCGGGCGGGCTTTCAAAGACCTGCACGGCCACCGGTGTCATATCGGTGAACAGCGTGTGCATGTCACGGGTCATCGGGAAATCGTTGTTCCCCAGTTTCAGCTTGAAGCCTTTTGCGATGCGTTTGCCCTCTTTCGTGGTCAACATCGCGGTTTCAAACAGGCCCGAGATGGTCCAGCGGGTCCAAACGGTGCGTCCAAGCCCGGTAGCGAACTCAGGGATCGGAGTGCAGTTGGTTAGAGTCCAGTGATCGCCCTTGAGTTTGCCCAGATCGGCCGTCAGATCGTAAACGATGGTTTGCGGATCGTCGGGATTGACCAGTTGGATCCACCATTTCTTGGGTGAGATCGGAGGGTGTCCCTTCATCTTGGCATTCAGCGAAGGAACCTTGTAGTTGAACTGGCCCAGAAACTTGGGCTCTCCGAACGCTTGCCGCCCGGCTTTGACGGCCATGGCGTTGTCGGCGGCCACATGAACCCGCAGATGGCCGATGGTTTTCGTCTGATCGCGGCCGTGAAGATACTCAGTCAGGGACATCTTCGGCACGCCCGGCACACGGTTCTTGGGATAGGCCAGCAGGTTGAACTCGACCTCGTTCACGAAGCCCAGCGAGTTGTCATAATGCGCGGTATAGCGTTGGAAGTTCAGCAGGATGACGGCCTTGTTCTCGCCGTCTTCATCGGGAAATTCGGCGACACACAGGCCGGTGCCTTTCACAAACTGGCGGGCAACTTCGACCGAGGTGTACCAATACATCCATTGGCATTGCAGCGAGGCATAATAGAAGGGGAACGTGTCAAACTGTTTTGGCAGTTTTGGCATGACGCCGGTGACATCCGTCTGATGGCACGGGTCGCTTTTGGCTTTTTTCTTTGTCATTTGGCTGTGATCTCCCCCACTGGCTGTGACAATTCTACTTGCTCAAATTCCGCCCGATCATGCCTCCGGCTGTTTTGTTTTTAGGGTTTTGAAAATGGCTTTTGCCTCGACCAGCGCGGGCGCCTTGGTCTTGTCGGCGGCCACGGCCTTCGAGATCTCACCAAGGCAGTTTGACGAGGTCTCAAGCTCGGCCAATTCTCGAATGACATGCAAAAGCGGGCCGTAATGGCCAAGCTGCAACGCCACCATGGCAGCGTTTTTTAGGTGGTCGATCCCGGCGCTGTCGTCCCCATGGGCCATGGCCCACCGACCGCGCAGGCAGGTCAGCCCGACGACCCAGAATTTCTCACCGCTGTCGTTGGCGAAGGCTTCGGCTTCGTCCAACAGTTCCTCGGCCAGTTCCAGTTTGCCGTGTAGAATAGCCGCATCCGCGTAGAGGCACAGGAAGAAACTCAGACCAAGGCGGCAGCCGGTATCGCGCCATTCGCGCAGGCCCAGGGCGATTTCTTCCAAGGCCTTTTCACCATCCGTGCTTCGGCGCACCCAGCCATTCATGACCCGCGCCCAACCGCGCCAGAACTGGAAAGAGTATTCCTCGGACAGGGCGATCAAAATGGCCGAACTGTCCTGCACCGTCGCCTCATCGCCCCGGAAATGGGAAATCCATCCAAGGAAAGCATTGGCGAAGGACTGGCTGAACGGGTGCGCGGTTTCTTCTGCATGGACCAGCGCTGCTTTGATCGCTGTCAGCGCGCTGGATTCGTCGCCTGACAGCCAGTAGGAAAGCGCGCGATAGCCCTGAAGAGCCACTGCAAGGTCAACCACATCGAAATCGAGGCCCATGAAGCGATGTTCGATGGACAGATTGACCTCAAGCCCGGCCTCAAGATGTTTCAACGCATCTTTCGGATGGCCCAGATAGGTCTGAAGCGATCCCATCGAACGTTCTGCCGAGACAATGGTCAGCGGGCTCGATAAATCCTGACAGAGCGAGACCAGTCGGTCTGCATTCTGTTTCGAGATCTCATATTCCCCGCCCAGCATGGTCGAGCGGAACTGTCCGTAGACAACTTTGAACAACCGCTCTGTTTCGCCATATTCGCGGCACAGGGACTGCGCCCGCGCATAGGCCGACAAAACCGATTTATGCGCATAGCCCCGGACGAAGGCCAGAGGCACAGCGATCATGATCTGCATGTCTATTTCGCGCCGGTCGCGTTCCTGCGATTGCGGCATTTCCTGCAAGCATTCCAAAGCGTGCTGCAAATGGGTGATCGCCTCGACATTCGCCGAGTGGTCCAGCGCCTGCCGAGCGGCTGTCATCAGTTTGCCTTCGGCGGCGGGGTAATTGCCGGCACGCCAGTAGTGATGGCCCAGAATTTCAGGCTCTCGCGCGACTGTTTCGGCGTATTTCTCCTCAAGAACTGCAGCGATTTGGCCATGCCACCTTGAGGCTGTCGAGCGCAGCATGGATTGATACGCGGCATCCTGGACCAAGGCATGGCGGAACCGGTAGGCATCTGCCGTACCCGGCTGGCCCGCGGGCACGATCAGCTCGGTTTCAAGAAGCTGGTTCAGCGCTTCGGTGATGTCGTTTTCAGTCCAGTCCAGAACCTCGGACAGCAGCTTGCGCTCAAAGTTACGTCCGATTGCTGCGGCGACCTGCACGATCTCGCGGCTGGCCGACAAACGGTCCAATCTGGCCATCAGTGAGTCCTGCAGCGATTCCGGGATCGCCATGGACAATTCGGCCTGACTCTGGCCGCGGTTGACCAAAAGACCGGACTCCATTGCCATCTTGGTCAGTTCTTCGACGAAGAGCGGCACGCCATCCGTGCGGTCGGCCAATTGACTGAGAACTTCCGGCGACGGCCGCACGCCCGAGATGCTTTCAACCAGCTTATATATGTCACGGCGTACAAGCCGATTCAGCTCCAGACTGGTGACATGGGACTGGTTGCGCCATGGCGACTGGAACTCGGTCCGGGCGGTCATCAGGATCAGGCAGCGGCGGTTCGACACCTGTTCGATCCAGCCGTTGACGAATTCCAGCGTTGAGGCGTCGAACCAATGCACATCGTCGAGAAGCAGCAATAGCGGCTGGTGCTGTTCCAGCCCCGCGCATAATTGCAAAAGCGCCTCGATCAACGCACCCTTTTCCCGTTCGGGCCCCATCGGCGCGACCAGAGATGTGCTGTCTTCCAGCCCCATCAGGCGTAGGATAGGTGCGGCGCAGGTTTCAGCATCAAGGTTCAGATCGGTCAAAAAGCTGGTGACTTTGTCCCTACTTTCTTCAGGAGGCGCGTTGGGCAGCATACCCGTCAGCGTTGTCAGCGCATTCTTGATCGGGAAAAACGCGCTGCTTTGATGCAAAGGTGATCCAAACAGGGTGAACTGGGTGGAGTCCTCGTCGGTTAGCTTGTCCTTCAGGCCAAAGGCGATCTTGGATTTACCGACGCCCGCGTCGCCTGTCAGCAGCAGAACCTGCCCCTCTCCGTCCAGCGCGCCGTCCCATCTGGACTGGACCAAAGCTATCTCGGCAGTGCGCCCGATAGTCGGCGTCTTGTCGTGCGCGAAGTCCTTGCGCCCGGTGTCAAAGCCGGAAATCTTCGGACCGACCACATAGAGCTGCAACGGTGTGCTGACACCTGCAAAGGGAGGGCTGCCGATCGAGGTGAAATCCAGACGCTCTCCGATTAGTCTGCGTGTCACTTCCGAGACCACAACCTGACCCACATCCGCAGCAGCCTGAATACGCGCCGCAACGTTCGGTGTATCGCCAAACAGCCAGACCTTTTCCGAGCTTGATGTGCCGGCCGCCGTGCCCACCACTACAGGTCCAGTATGGATTCCGATCCGCACATTTGTCGAAACTGATTTGTCCGTCAGCCCCGCATTCCCGTCGCGCGTCGCGCCCGCGATCTCAAGTGCGCAAAGGGCGGCGGAATAGTGGCTGAGTTCCTGCGCGGTGGGATAGCCGAAGATGGCGACCACTCCGTCGCCTGCATAGTTTGCAATCTCGCCGCCGAATTTAGTGACGGTCCGGCCAACCAGCTCGCGGTATTGCGTGATCAGTTCGCGGTAATCCTCGGGGTCGAGCCTTTCGGACAGGGCCGTCGACCCCACCAGATCGCAGAACATGACGGTCAGTTGGCGACGTTCGGCCACGTCTTCTGGTGCGTCCTTGGGAGAGGGCAATGGGGCAGCCGGTGGGGGACTGTCCTGACCCAGCAGAGCAGCCCCGCAAGCGGTGCAGAACTTTGCGTGCGCCATCGCTGACGCGCCGCAGGACCCACAGGCTACGGTCAGTGCATTGCCGCAGCCGTGGCAAAAGTTGGACCCGGCAGGATTGGCCGCACCGCATTTGCTGCAATTAACATTCGGACGTCCCAATATGACTGCCCCTGAGCGCTGAAATTGCGCCGTATATGAAACAAAGAAACAATTTCGCTTTCTTTAGTATCACATAATCTACAATTCGTCGCCCTTGAATTGTGCGCGGGTTTTGTGCGCCCGCAAAGGGTTACTCACTGGTGCGGGCTGGCACTGTGGTTAGGACCCCGCTTGCGGTCGCAGAAACCCTCCAATTCTGTCGATGTTTTCGACCAGAAAGAACGGGCTGTCAGAGCCTGGTATGGGCTGAAAAAGCTGCCCATGGTCTTTTTTGAATGCGGTAAAGATCGGGCCGGTCACATGGTCCATAAAAGCTTGGAAGTCCTTGTAGATTTCGATGAAAACGACGGTGCCGTCACTGCAGGGCGGTGCCGAGTTTTCGCCGCCCGTGTGGATGAGGTAGCCCCAGGTGTCCTCTTCCTGCTTCACATCTTGGGCCAATTGCTTGAGGGCTGCGATCCCCTCGGCCTCTTGTTCGGGTTTCAAATACCAGGTCGCGATTATGCTATACATATCGATAGTCCTTTCGAGAGGCAGGTCTGTGTCCTATCCGTGATCAGCCCTGCTCAGACGGGTCAAATTGATTGATCGTTGTGGCGCGGCGGCCCTCGGTAAATGAGGGTAAAATATGCCGAAAGAGAGCCTGCAACAGGCTTGCCGGATGAGGGCCACGCAGCCCTTATGTTAGCATATTGTGCGCCGGGCTGGCAAAACTCAGATGTTGCCAGCGGGTGTGTGCGGTCCTGACTGTCACTGAGCCACGGTCCGAATATCAACCTCGCGAGGAGATCTGTCGCAGAGGTCCGTAGGCCGCTTTGAACTGCGCCTTGGCTGCCTCGTAATCTGCGGTTTTGCTGCCGTCGGGCAGAACGCGTTCACCAATGCTGGGGGGGTTTAGAATGTCCTCCGGGGACGCTCCGGTTTCTGCGATCTGGGCAAGACGTGCAGCCCCGAGTGCCGCGCCGAACTCTCCATCTTTGGGCAACTCGATTGGGACGTTCAGAACGGTTGCGATCAGCTTTACCCAATAGTGCGATTTTGTACCGCCGCCGATGCCGATCAGCCGATCAATCCGCGCGCCGGTCTGTACCAGCGCGTCATAAGAGTCGCTCAGACCATAGGCGACGCCCTCAAGCACGGCGCAGGTCAGATCGCTCTGGTCGGTGTCTTTTCCCAGCCCGGTAAAGCCGCCGCGAATGTTGGCGTCGTTGTGCGGGGTGCGCTCGCCTGAGAGGTAAGGGTAGAACTGAACGCGCCCCGGCGCACGTAGCTCGTCGCCCAGTGCGAGGGTCAGGTCGGCGGGTTTTTGGCCAGTGATTTGGCCCAGCCAATTCAGACTGTCGGTTGCAGACAACATAACGCCCATCTGATACCAGCGATCAGGCACGGCATGGCAAAACGTGTGCAATGCCGAGGCGGGATCGGGGTGGTAGCCATCGCGCGCAGCCAGCAGCACTCCGGAGGTGCCAAGAGAAATGAACCCGTCCCCCTCGTTCAGAGCACCCAGGCCACAGGCAGCTGCGGCGTTGTCTCCGGCGCCGCCTGCGACGGTGACGCTATTGCGCAGACCCCAACGGCTGGCAAGATCGGCGCGAAGGGTACCTGCGGGCTGGCAGCCCTCGACCAGACGGGGCATCTGAGATTCTGACATCTGCCCTGCGATCAACAGCTCCTCTGACCACGCGCGCTGCGAGACGTCCAGCCAGGATGTGCCAGCGCTATCCGACATGTCAGCGACGTAGTCGCCTGTCAGATAATAGTTCATATAGGCCGCAGGCAGCAGAACCTTCGCGATACGGGTGAAATTGTCTGGCTCATGTTCCTTGACCCAGAGCAGTTTGGGGGCCGTGAAGCCGGGGAAAACGATATTGCCCGAAATCTCGCGAATTCCAGGCAGGGCGTCCAGATGCCGGGCCTCGGCATCCGCGCGTGTGTCATTCCACAGGATGCAGGGTCGGATCACGTCACCTGCGGAATCCAGAAGCGTGGCGCCATGCATGTGGCCCGCTACGCCAACGGCTCGCAGATCGGCAAATTCAGGATAGGCGTCCCGCAACGTGGCAACCGCCCCCTCAAGCGCCGCAATCCATTCGGCGGGGTCCTGTTCGCTCCAGCCGGGATGTTTATGTTCGGATGTGCAGGAATGCTCTGCCGAGCCGAGCACACTGCCGTCTTCAGCCAAGAGCAGGGCGCGCAGCCCGGACGTTCCCAGATCAATGCCAAGGTAGCTCATACTGCGTCGCCTCTGAATTCACATGTTTGCAAACGGTTTATTCTGTTTTTGAGGAGTCTGCAAAGTGCGGATCAGCCCCCGATATAGCTGCCGGTCTTTGGGCGATAAAAAATCTTCTGATCATGCAGCTTGCCCAGAAGATCATGCATCCTGCGGATGGTGTCTTCGTTGGTCTCGTCCCCCTCAATGGAATAAGAGGCCATCGCCTGTCGCAGGGCCTGTTCGATCAGTTCCATATCCTCGATGGAGAGTTCGAACATGTCATTATATTGCGGCATTTGAGGTCCTCCGGCTGCGGGTGTGAACCCAAAGCATGCCCGGAAAACCCCGAGTTTACCAGATTACGGTCCGTATCAGTCCCTTTGCATCCGCGCTGCATAATATTGTGCAATGGCTTGGGTCCGGTTTTTGACGCCCAGCTTGTCGTAGATGTTCGACAGGTGGAACTTTACGGTGTTCGTCGAAATCTCGAGCTCTTTTGAAAGTTCGCGATTGGACATGCCCTGCGCCAGCGCCTCGAGGATGGAGCGTTCCTTGCGCGACAGGCTTTCGATTGGGTCCTGCTGCATTTTCCGGACGTCTATGAACGGAAACACCATCTTGCCCGCGGCCACCTTCTCGCAGGTGTCCAGAAGCCCTTCAACCTCGCCCGAGCGTGCGGCAAACCCAGCTGCCCCGGCCTGCATCGCCAGTCGTGGAACGTCGGCATTGGCGTCGCCATAGACCACGAAGCGCGGTGCACTGACCTGATCGCGCAGCACCTCGATCAGTTTGGCAGCGCCAAGGGCGGGCAATGTCCAGTCCACCACGCCGACCTGAACAGGCACCCGCATGACCGTGCCAAGGAATCCTTCGGCCGTGGCCGAAGTCGCGACCAATGAGAATCGCGGGTCGCGTTCAAAGATCTCTGACATCGCCGACAGGACCAGAGGGTTGCCGTCTGCCAGCATGACGTCGATGGGCTTTGATGGAGCTTCAGCCATATGAATTTGCCCTTAAAGCTCAAAAACTACCCAAATGGGTGGGTACGTTTTTGGTATACTATCGCATTTTTACACCTTTGGGTAGGTAACACCCCATCCTATTAGGCATGCTAAATCAGTAGTAAGTTACGTTGCGTGATCTGGCAAGAGCACGTTTTCTACTCGGCAACTCAACCAAACGGGCCGCTGAGCCTGAGAAACAGCCGAGGAAGCCGCACAATGACTTTCCAGATTTTCCCTCCGCTCGAAATCCCCGAGACCCTTGCAGCGGGTCCCGGACCCGGCAACACGGATGCTCGCGTTCTGCAGGCCTTTGCAGGGGCAGGGGTCGCCGATCACATGCAGGGCGACGTTCTGCGCGGAATGATCGAGTGCAAGCATATGCTGCGCGAAATCTGGGGCACGCAGAACGCCTATACTTTTGCCGTCGCCGGCACGGGTTGGAGCGCGCTGGACACCATGTTCTCGGCCGTCATGCCGGGCGACAAGGTTGTGGCTTTTGCCAACGGCACATTCTCGGGCATTGATGCGCTGACCCTGCGGATCAAGGCGGCGACGCCCGCCGAACACGCAGCCAATCCGCTTGACCCACAAGCTGCCAGCGTCACCGTGATCGAGGTTCCGCATGGCCAGTCTGTCACAGGAGAAATCGTCGAAGCAGTCCTGGCCGAGCACAAGCCCAAATGGGCGTTTATGGCCCACTGGGAAACCGGGTCCGGCCGGATCAACGACATTCGCGGTTTTTCGGACGCGTGTGAGCGTCACGGCGCGATGGGTCTGATCGACGCGGTGTCGTCGCTGGGCGTGGATGACTTTTCGATCGACGACTGCCCCGGTATCGCAGGCTGGGCCTCTTGCCCGCAGAAAGGTCTGTGCTGCCTGCCGCTGACCTACGCTCCGGTCAGCTTTACCGATGCTTTCATTGACAGCCTTAAAACCAGCGGCGCCTACACCTATGTGCACAACCCGATTTTCGAGGCCCGCCATTGGGGTATTGTCGACGGTCAGGATGTCGAGAAAGGCACCTATCACCGGACGCATTCGGGCTATGCCGTGGCCGCCTTCCATGAGGCGCTGCGTCTGACATTGCAGGAAGGGCTTGCCAAGCGCGCAGCGTCTTACCGCATTCACGAACGCGTCCTGCGCGATGCCGTGGTCGAACTGGGGTGCGAGGTTACCTCGGACATGCCGAGCCTGATCGTTCTGAACCTGCCACCGGAGCTTGCCGGTCGCGAGATGGAATTGGTGCAGAACTGCCGTGCGCGCGGTTTTGGCATCTGGCCCACGCTCAGCGCGCCTGTTCAGGTGCGGATCGGCATCCTCAACCAGCTGAACCGGAAATCCGTCAGCCGGATCGTGCGCCTGTTTGCCGAGGCGATGCGCGAACTGGGCGGACAGATTGATCGGGACGCAATCGAAGCCCTGCTGGAAAGCCGCTACGGCACATCGATGGCTGCTTAATTTCACTGCAAGAACGGGAGGATTGCAGATGGATATTCACGAATATCAGGCGAAAGAACTACTTTCGAATTTCGGTGTCGAAGTGCCGCCCGGTGCTTTGGCCTATAGCCCGGAACAGGCGGCCTATCGGGCGCGTGAACTGGGGGGCGACAAGTGGATCGTCAAGGCGCAGGTCCATGCAGGCGGCCGCGGTAAGGCCGGGGGGGTCAAGCTGTGCAACACTGAAAACGAGATCTACACAGCCTGTGATGACATGTTTGGCCGCAAGCTGGTCACGCATCAGACCGGTCCTGAAGGCAAAGGGATCTACCGCGTTTACGTGGAAGCCGCGGTGCCGATTGATCGCGAAATCTATTTGGGTTTCGTGCTGGACCGTTCGAGCCAGCGGGTCATGATCGTTGCGTCCTCGGAAGGCGGGATGGAGATCGAAGATATTTCTGCGGATCGTCCGGACAGCATCGTGCGTTCAATCGTTGAACCCGCAGTGGGTCTGCAAGAATTCCAGGCCCGTGAAATCGCGTTCCAACTGGGGCTGGAGCCGAAGCTGATCCAGCACATGGTCCGCACGCTGCAGGGCTGCTACGCCGCCTTCAGCGATCTGGACGCCACCATGGTCGAGATCAACCCTCTGGTCATCACGGGGGACGACCGCGTTTTGGCGCTGGACGCGAAGATGAGCTTTGACGACAACGCCCTGTTCCGTCACCCGCAGATCGCCGAACTGCGCGACAAAAGCCAGGAAGACCCGCGCGAAAGCCGTGCCGGTGACCGGGGCCTGTCCTATGTTGGTCTCGACGGCAATATCGGCTGCATCGTCAACGGCGCCGGTCTTGCGATGGCGACCATGGACACGATCAAACTGGCTGGCGGAGAGCCTGCGAATTTCCTCGATATCGGTGGCGGCGCCTCGCCCGAGCGTGTTGCCAAAGCCTTCCGTCTGGTTCTGTCGGACGACAATGTGCAGGCCATTCTGGTGAACATCTTCGCCGGTATCAACCGCTGCGACTGGGTGGCCGAGGGTGTCGTTCAGGCATTGAAAGAGCTGGATATCGACATCCCTGTCGTCGTGCGCCTGGCTGGTACCAATGTAGAAGAGGGGCAGAAGATCCTCGCCAAATCCGGCCTTCCGATCATCCGCGCCACCACTCTGATGGAGGCTGCCGAACGCGCTGTCGGCGCATGGAAAAACGACCTGACCCTGGGCACCAAGATGAGGGCTGTGCAATGAGCATTCTTCTCGATCGTAACTCGCGCGTGATCGTGCAGGGTATCACCGGCCGCATGGCGCGGTTCCACACCAAGGACATGCTGAACTACGGCACCAACGTCGTGGGCGGCGTGGTTCCCGGCAAGGGCGGTGAAACCGTCGAAGGTGTTCCGGTCTTTGACACCGTCAAACAAGCCGTTGAAGCCACCGGCGCGGATGCCAGCCTCGTGTTTGTGCCGCCTCCCTTCGCGGCGGACTCGATCATGGAGGCCGCAGATGCTGGTATCCGCTATTGTGTCTGCATCACCGATGGTATTCCGGCGCAGGACATGATCCGCGTGAAGCGCTACATGTACCGCTATCCCAAAGAGAAGCGCATGGTCCTGACCGGGCCGAACTGCGCGGGCACCATCTCACCCGGCAAAGCGCTGTTGGGGATCATGCCGGGCCATATCTACCTGCCGGGCAACGTGGGCATCATCGGTCGCTCGGGTACGCTGGGCTATGAGGCCGCGGCCCAGTTGAAAGAGCGTGGGATTGGTGTCTCGACCAGCGTTGGCATCGGCGGCGACCCGATCAACGGCTCGTCGTTCAAGGACATTCTGCAGCGTTTCGAAGAGGATGAAGACACCCACATCATAGCCATGATCGGTGAGATCGGTGGCCCTCAGGAGGCCGAGGCGGCTGAGTTCATCCGAGATCACATCACCAAGCCTGTAGTGGCCTATGTTGCCGGTCTGACCGCTCCGAAAGGCCGGACCATGGGTCATGCCGGGGCGATCATCTCGGCCTTTGGCGAAAGCGCCAGCGAGAAGGTCGAAATCCTGTCTGCCGCCGGTGTGACCGTAGCCGAAAACCCTGCCGTGATCGGTGAAACGATCGCCCGTGTGATGGAGGCTGCGTGATGGTCAAACCCTCGGTTCTAGTCACCCGTCGCTGGCCTGCCGCCGTCGAGGCGCAGCTGGCCGAGAACTACAACACCGTGCTGAACACCGGGGACAAGCCTATGTCCCCGGCAGAGATCCGGCACGCGTTGAAATCCTATGATGCGGTCCTGCCGACCGTGACCGATACCCTCAGTTCCGAGGCCTTGGACGTTCCAGGTGCGCAGACGAAAATCCTTGCAAATTACGGCGTTGGCTACAGTCACATCTGTGAGCCTTCGGCCCGTGGCCTGGGCATGACCGTCACCAATACGCCGGACGTGCTGTCCGAATGCACCGCCGATATCGCAATGACCCTTCTGCTGATGGTGGCGCGCCGCGCGGGCGAAGGGGAACGCGAGCTGCGGGCCGGTAACTGGACCGGCTGGCGCCCCACGCATCTGATCGGCACCAAGGTCAGCGGCAAGGTGCTGGGCATCATCGGCTATGGCCGCATTGGGCAGGAAATGGCCCGGCGTGCCCATCACGGCTTCGGCATGCAGATCGTTGTCTACAACCGCAGCAAAATCGCGCCCGAGGTTCTGGCCCAGTGCAATGCCACTCAGGCCGAAACCGTGGATGATCTGCTGCCGCAATGCGATTTCGTCTCGCTCCATTGTCCCGGCGGGGCTGCAAATCGGCACCTGATCAACGCTCGTCGGTTGGATCTGATGAAACCGGATGCCTTCCTGATCAACACGGCCCGTGGCGAGGTGATCGACGAACGCGCGCTGATCCAGTCCCTTACCTTCGATATGATCGGAGGCGCAGCACTGGACGTTTTCGACGGAGAGCCCCGCATCAACCCCGACCTTTTGCAATGTGACAACCTTGTGATGCTGCCCCATCTAGGCAGTGCCACCCGTGAGGCGCGCGAGGCGATGGGGTTCCGGGTGCTGGACAACCTCAGCGACTTTTTCGAAGGCCGCGAACCGCGCGATCGCGTGATCTGACCTCGCGTATATCAATTTCCTGCTCTGGCCCCTCCGTAGGGCCGGGCTTCGGACCGCTTAGGAGGACTGCGTCATGAACGCCCCCAATCGTATCGACGGTTTTTTCACCCAGTCTTTGTCGGACCGTGATCCTGAGCTTTTCGGCTCGATCACGTCCGAGCTGGGCCGTCAGCGCGACGAGATCGAGCTGATCGCGTCGGAAAACATCGTCTCTGCCGCCGTGATGGAAGCGCAGGGCTCGGTGATGACCAAC